>JAADHJ010000003.1 GCA_013151915.1 Deltaproteobacteria bacterium | reverse complement strand
GTCGAAGGCTAGACCCCAGACCCTGGTTATTTCACCATGGTTTCACGTCCAGGTACTCATTTTTTCGATGAACACCAGTTTCAAATTCTTCTTGACATGGATATGGTAATAAAGGTAGAAATTCAGGGTAACTGAATGTTTATTCATATAAGCAGATATTATGTCAAACGATATTTGTCAACTCTACTATGTAGACGAAGAGCGGGTCGCAAGAGCCAGAGCCAGGATGCGTGACGACCGTACCATCGTTGATCTGGCCGAAACCTTCAAAGTCCTGGCAGAACCGACCCGGGTACGCATTCTTCACGCCATCTCCGAGGAAGAACTCTGCGTTTACGATATTGCCGCTGTGGTTAACGCGACCCAATCGGCAATCTCCCACCAATTGCGCATCCTGCGCTCTGCCCGGCTGGTTAAATCGAGGAAAGACGGCAAGATGGTCTACTACTCACTCGATGATGATCATGTGCGCTGTCTGTTCGAAGAAGGGATTCGCCACCTGAAAGACGGGTAAATATTTTTTTGTCAAAAACATATGATCATGCGTGCATACGTGCAGGTTTAAGCGTGCTCAAATCGAGAGAAGATAGAAATGAGTAACTGGATGTTGGTAACTGCAGAGATAGCATTCCTCAAAAGGATGCTTCATTTGGAAGGGCGGTTATGAAGCGTCGTAGCATATTAAGTTTTTTTACGATATTCGGACCGGGTCTGGTGGTAATGTTCGCCGATACCGATGCGGGGAGTGTAATCACCGCTGCACAAAGCGGAGCAGTATGGGGGTACAAGCTGCTTCTGCTGCAACTCATACTGATCCCTATTGTCTACATGGTGCAGGAGCTTGCAGTGCGACTGGGGCTGGTAACCGGCAAAGGACATGGCGAACTCATCTGTGAACACTTCGGTAAGGGATGGGCATGGCTTTCGGTCTCCACCCTGATGGTTGCCTGCCTGGGAGCTTTGGTCACCGAGTTTGCCGGAGTGGCCGGCGCCGGTTTGCTTTTTGGGATACCGCCATGGATCAGCGTGAGCATGACAGTGCTGTTTCTCTCTATTGTGGCCTGGACTGGTTCGTACCTCTCGGTCGAGCGTATCGCCATCATGATTGGCAGCTTTGAATTGGTCTTCCTGCTGGTGGCCTGGTGGGCCCATCCCATCCCCGCGGCCATGTTGAGCGGCTTGACCCAGATCCCATGGCGCCAGCCCGGATATATGTACCTGGCCGTAGCCAACGTCGGCGCGGTGATTATGCCCTGGATGGTATTTTACCATCAGTCTGCGGTTGTGGATAAAGGCCTTAAAGCCAAAGACCTACAGACATCCCGCAGAGACACAGCCCTGGGAGCGATTATTACTCAATTTATCATGATAGCGATACTGGTGGCAACCGCAGCGACCATTGGCGTACAACGTCCCGGCGAATCTTTGGACACGGTACAGCAGATCGCGGACGCACTGACTCCCTTTTTAGGTGAAACGGTGGGAACAATCCTGTTTGCCCTGGGCATGGTCGGGGCGTCGCTGGTGGCAGCGATTGTGGTCTCGCTTGCAGCTGCATGGGGGTTGGGTGAGGTGAGCGGCTACCAACGGTCTCTCGAACATCAGCCTCGCAAGGCCCCGTGGTTTTACACAGTCTATATCGCTATGCTGGTAATAGGTGGCGCTGTGGTGGTTTCGGGGATCAACCTGGTCAACCTGAGCGTGGCCGTACAAGTGATGAACGCAGCACTGCTGCCGGTTGTGTTGGGCTTTCTATACCTGCTTGCGCTCAAGGCCCTACCCGAACAGTACCGCCTGCATGGGGGCTACGCTGTGGTGGTAGGTGTGGTGGTGGCAATGGCAAGCATTTTAGGGGTGTACGCTGCGGTCAGCCCGTTTTTTTTGTAAGCAGTCCGGAATACGTGAAAAGGTGGATGGACGAAGGTTCCTAAATCGCGGTGTTCAGCCGCTCTGCGACCATCAGCTCTTCCTCGTGCCGTCGCGCCGCATTCCACCCCAGTTCACCCGCCATGAGGTCCAGCACACGGGGAGCCGCGGACCGGGCCGCGGCCGTGTCCAGCAAGGCCAGGGGGGTCCGACGCGCCAGTACGTCCATGACATGTTGAGCGAACTCATGGCGTGCGGCGTATATCGCTTCGGCTTCCAGGTAAGGATGCCCCTCCGCCAAAGGAACGCCGAATCCCTCCCCGGCGATCCGGGCAACCACGGAGGTCCGATTGCCGTAGGACCTGTTGAGATGGCTGGCGGAGTGAGGGCTGAACCCGAATTCAGCGGCCAGTTTGCCACCCCCGTCCGGGTCGAAATTCTCCCCCCCGACGATGGTGATCCGGTCGGTCCAGCAGGCCTTCGCCGTTTTCAGACCCAACCGCTGTACGGCATAGTCCACCGCGTCGCAGGCCATCTTCCGATAGGTGGTCCACTTGCCTCCCGAAACCGAGATCAGACCCGACGGGCTCTCCCGTAAAACATGGTCCCGAGACAACTTGGCCGTATCCACGGCCTTGGGGTCGAGAACGAGAGGACGGAGCCCTGCCCACGTGGCTTTAACGTCACTCTCCGAAGCCTGAATGTTGAAGTATCGTTCGATATACTGCAGAAGATAGTTGACGTTCTCCTGAGTGGGGCAGGGGTGTTCCGACACCTCCGCCGGATCGTCCGTGGTTCCTACCAGCGCGTGACCTTCCCAGGGAAGCACGAACAGGACTCTCCCGTCGTCGGTCCTGGGGATGAGTAAACCGGTGTCAAGGGGGGCAAAACGCTTGTCAAGCAGGAGATGGACCCCCTCACTGGGCTTGAGAATGGGGGGAGCGGCCGGGTCGTCCATAAGCCGAATCCGGTCGGCAAAAGGGCCGGTAGCATTGATCACCACACGGGCGGAAATGGGCCAGGCATCGCCGCTGATGGAGTCTTTCACCAGGACGCCGGTGGTCCGGCCGTTTTCCCTGAGGAACCCGGTTACCGCGACGTGATTGGCCATCGCGGCGCCGAACTCCACCGCAGTCAGAGCAACGGAAACGGCCATCCGGGCATCGTTGAACTGGCCGTCATAGTAGAGGACCCCGGCCTTCAGCCCTTGCGCCTTGAGCATGGGATAGCGTCGCAGAGTCTCCTTGCGCCCCAGCAGGCGGCTGCCTCCGATTCCCATTGGACCGGCCAGCAGGTCGTACAGCTTCAGGCCGGCCAGGATATACGGGATTTCCCACCACCTGTAGAGAGGGGTCAGCAGTGGGAGGCGGGAGCTCAAATGCGGGGCGATCTGGAGGAGGATTCCTCGCTCTCGCAGGGCGTCCTTCACCAGGTGGTATTGGACCCGGTCCAGGTGTTTGACCGCGGATTCCAGGTAGCGCACGCCTCCGTGAAGCAGCTTTGTGCTTCGGCCGCTGGTGCCTTCCGCGAAGTCGTTCTTTTCCACCAGTGCGACGTTTAATCCGCGGCTGGCCGCGTCCAGAGCGATGCCGCAGCCGGTGGCGCCTCCCCCGATGACGATGAGGTCGAAGATATTCCCCGCCTTCAGCTTTTGAATGTGGTCCCGGCGTCTCATACTACATAGTCGGCTGTTTCACCCATCCTCTGGATCTTTCCACTGCTCTTTGCCAGCCGCGAAAAAGAGCCTCCCTGTCCTCTGATTTCATGTCCGGTTCCCACCGGCGTTCGAGCGCCCAATGCTGAGCGATGGATTCGGAATCCAGCAGTCCCACCCCGATCCCGGCCAGGTAGGCCGCCCCAAGGGCGGTGGTCTCGGTAACTTCAGGACGCAGGACGGGGGTGCCCAGCAGGTCTGCCTGTAACTGCAGGAGAAAATTGTTTGCCGCGGCGCCTCCGTCGACGCGCAACTCGCGCAGTAAAATGCCGCTGGCCTTCTGCATGGCCTCGATAGCGTCCCGGGTCTGATAGGCGATAGCCTCCAGGGTCGCACGGGCCAGATGTGCTCTGGTGCTGCCACGGGTCAGCCCGATGATCAACCCTCGGGCATAAGGATCCCAATATGGCGCCCCCAGACCGACGAGAGCGGGCACGAAGTATATCCCCCCGGAGTCGGGCACGCTCCGGGCAAGGTCTTCAACCTCAGACGCGTTTTCTAACAGTCCCAGACCATCGCGAAGCCACTGCACCGCGGCCCCGGCGGCGAAAATCGAACCCTCCATGGCGTATTGGGCTTTCCGGCCCCTGATCTGCCAGCCCAAGGTGGTCAGGACCCCCTCTCCCAAGACCGGTTTTTCCCCGGTGTTCATAACGACGAAGGCCCCGGTGCCGTAGGTATTCTTGGCCATGCCGGGCTCGAAACAGGCCTGTCCGAACAGGGCGGCCTGCTGGTCGCCGGCCACCCCGGCAATGGGAATCTCACAGCCGAAAAGGGAAGGATCGGTCTCGCCGAACCGCCCGGCGGATGGTTTTACCTCAGGCAGCACCCCTGCCGGTATCCTGAACATGTCCAGCAATTCTTCGTCCCATTGAAGAGTGTGGATGTTAAACAGCAGAGTGCGGCTGGCGTTTGTCACGTCCGTGGCGTGAATTCGTCCTCCGCTCAGACGGTACATGAGCCAGGTATCCACGGTACCGAACAAAATCTCGTCCGCGGCGGCCCGTTCCCTCAGTCCACGCACGTTGTCCAGAAGCCAGGCAAGCTTTCCAGCGGAGAAGTAGGGATCGAGGACCAGGCCCGTCTTCTCGCGCACGCCGGGTTCGAGGCCCTCTGTTTTGAGGCGGTCGGTCAGAGCCGCGGCCCGGCGATCCTGCCATACGATGGCCCGGAAAAGGGGTTCGCCGGTGGACCGATCCCAGACCAGCGTGGTCTCCCGCTGGTTTGTAATTCCAATTGCTGCGACATCCTTTGGGCTTATCCTTGCCTTCTGCAGGGCGTCGCGGGTGGTATCGATCTGGGTCCGCCAGATGTCCTCAGGATCATGCTCTACCCATCCGTCATGGGGAAAGTGCTGCTTGAACTCCTTTTGGGCCACGCTTAAAATACGGCCGTCAAGACCGAAGAGAATAGCACGGCTGCTTGTGGTTCCCTGATCCATGGCAAGCAGATAATTCATGACTTTTTACTCCACTATCAATAATGAACAAAAGACGTAGATTAAGGAAGGGCCTATTATGTACCGATTTCCCCGGCGCAGACAAGGAATAACAGGGTTCTTTACGAGGCGGCCTTTCCTTCCCGCGAGGTCGGGAGCGGTTTTTCCTCTCCATGGACTATCTCCGCAGGTTCAGTAAAAGTTTTGGGTCCTCACTTTTCAGTAATATCTGTTCCTGATGAAGGGACTTCAGAAGTCTCATCCTTGGTTTCTTCATGATGTTTCTTCTGACCACCATGAGA
Organism: Deltaproteobacteria bacterium; assembly: GCA_013151915.1. NCBI lineage: Bacteria > Pseudomonadati > Myxococcota > Myxococcia > Deltaproteobacteria bacterium. The sequence goes on along the minus strand of JAADHJ010000003.1, from coordinate 26,014 downwards.
ACCGCAGCATCCGCCTCCTCGAAACATCATATAGCCGAACCCAACAATGAATATCAGAGTGATTAAATTCTCTAATGTCATATCCTACCTCCATATTTACGTCAGTCACTTGGCCTTGGCAAGAAGGTCCTGAACCTCATTTATCCTTGCATCCCTTTCAAATGAGTCTCCTTCGGAAATCGATCTCCTTACGCAGCTCTCCAGGTGGTTTTTGAAGATGTTGTATTCAACTTGCGACATGGTTCTTGACGCTGATCGAATCTCCGTCAGGATGTTTATGCAGTAACCCCCATCGGTGATCATCCGCGTAATCCCCCTTATCTGGTTTCCGATCAAGTTGAGTTGAGCCAATTGAGATTCATGCATGGCAATCCTCCACGGGTTGTTCCTATGGACCAGATCCCATCCACACCCTCCGGTTGTAAGGGAGTGGATGGGTATTGCCGTATACTTACTTAAAGGACCCGGTCCATAGGAATTAGTCACATATTGATGTTAAAGCTTTTCTCCCTGTTCCTGACGAAAAAGAGAGGCCGGCCTGTGAATCGCCGGCCCGGATGAGACGGCGCGCTCCTCCCAGAGCTCAAATTTCAGGAAATTGCCGGAACATTCATGGGAGCAGAACTGTTCCGAAGGAAAATCGCCGACGATAAACCTGGCCGCGTCATCCTGGAAATTCTCTCCGCAAAAGGAGCAAAAACCTAACAGTAAAATGGAATCCGAATTGTGGTGTGTCATGTCGATCACCATCCTTTCGATACCGGGAGATGATGACTTCGCAAAAAGTCATCAATGCGCCTACTGATCAATGCGCCTACTGAAGGGCGCTCAAGTCAATGACTTGCAGGGCAATCTTCCCTAAAACCCGACAAAGCTACAGTGAGATTAATTCGAACGAGGGATTATTTTTCAGGGGGTCTTTCGAAAACGAAAAGAGGTTCAGGTTTTAATGAAGGGATTGGATTTGGAATGCCGGTTGAAAACAGCAATATTCCCAACAGCAAAGGAATTGCGAGAACAATTGCGCAAATGGTGGTTGTGCAGAAGGAAACACCGGCCTCATGGCAGGTCATTGTCGAATCAACAGAGACCATGCCATGAAAACCGGCGATGGAAAAAACGGCGATCATCACCGCTGTCAGCAGGATTAAGAGAAGGGGTCGTTGCTGTAACTTCGATCTTTGGCGGTCCATCCTTGGTAACCTCCCAGGCATCGATCGGTCCATAACGGACCCGGCTACGACCGATCCTGTGTAACCCTCTTGGTAATTGTTTAGCATACCCCCTGGGGGTATGCAAGGTTTTTTTTGCCCAAGGCGTGCCGAGATACGTTCTGCTGTGATATCCCCTTGTCATGTTTTTCTCTCTTTCCCTTCCGGGGATCATCGGTGGGATGATCGAGGCGGCAATGTCAGGTCTGTTTTAACTTGAGAAACTCCTTGACCCCTCGGAAGGTCTTTCTGTGGATTGGGCACGGACCGTGTTCGGCGATGGCGCGGCGGTGGACTTTGGTGGGGTAACCCTTATGGCGGTCAAAGCTGTACTGGGGATAGATGCAATGGTACTCCTCCATGACCCGGTCCCTGTCGACCTTGGCCAGGATGGATGCGGCCCCCACGGACTGGGACAGAAAGTCGCCGCTCGTAACGCACCGCACGGGATAGGCGGTCAGGGGAGAATACCTGCCGTCCACGAGGACAAGGTCCGGCGGGACCTCCAGGTTTTCCAGGGCCTCGGTCATGGCCGCCAGGGATGCCCGAAGGATGTTGAGATGATCAACGCCGTTGTTGTCCACAAAGGAGACATGCCAGGCGATCGCCTGGCGTTTTATCTCGGTGTAAAGGGCGGTTCGCTTCTCTGGGGAAAATTTCTTCGAATCCAGCAAGCGGGGAAGATCGGCGTCTGGAGGCAGGACAACCGCCGCAGCGAAAACGGGCCCGGCAAGGGGCCCGCGACCGGCCTCGTCCACCCCTGCGATGATTGAATAACCCTCCTTTCGGAGGGCCTCATCCATTTAGTACTGCCCCTTCTCCCGGATCCTGGCCTTTCGACCCCGGAGTGCTCTCAGGTAGTACAGCTTGCTCCGGCGAATACGCCCGAGGCGCGTTACTTCGATCTTCTCGATCTTGGGAGTGTGCAGTGGGAAAACCCTTTCCACCCCAACTCCACTGGTGACTTTTCTCACAGTGATGCTGGAGCGCAAGGCCGCTCTTTTTCGAGCGATAACAACCCCTTCAAAGATCTGGATCCTCTCCTTCTCGCCCTCGATGATCCGGTAGTAAACCTTGACCGTGGCCCCGATGGGGGTGTCGGGGATGTCCCTCTTCATATGTTCCTTTTCGTACATTTCCAGGACGTTCATGTGTATCTCCTTGGTATATGGAATAAATCCCCGCCGTTTGAGGGCGGACTGTGCATTATATAAAAAATATCCTGTATGACAAGATGTTATTTCTTCAATTTATCCAGGAGATCACGATCCTTTTCATCCAGATCCGCCGCCTCAAGAAGGTCGGGTCGCTTTTGCAGGGTCCTTTTTATGGATTGTCTTCTCCGCCAATCCTCGATACGCCCGTGGTTCCCCGAAAGTAGGATTTCAGGGACCTTCAATCCCCGGTACTCCGCCGGACGGGTGTATTGAGGGTACTCCAGGAGGCCGTCCGCGAAGGACTCGTCCAGCGGTGACGCATCGTCTCCCAGAACGCCCGGTATAAGCCTGGATACCGCATCAATGACAATGAGAGAGGCAAATTCACCTCCGGTCAGTACGAAGTCTCCCACTGAGACCTCCCGTATGGGCAGCTTCTCCATGATACGTTCGTCGACACCTTCGTACCTTCCGCAGATCAGCACCAGATCATCTGTCCTGGAAAAATCCCGGGCCATCTCATGGTTGAAAGTCCGGCCCTGAGGGGTCAGCAGAATGAAGGGGGTTTCCGGCGGCACTTCCAGGGATTCCGCAGCCTCGATGATGGGTTCCGGCTTCATCACCATGCCGGGCCCGCCGCCGTAGGGGTAGTCATCGACCATGCGATGTTTGTCGCCGGCGAAATCCCGGATGTCCACCAGGTCCAGGTTGATGAGACCTTTCTCGACGGCTTTGCCCAGAATGCTCTCAGCCAGGGCGCCCCTGATCATTCCGGGGAAGATGGTCAGAATATGAAAATTCATCACCTGTTTATTTCCAGGAGGCCGGGGAGATGCATGAGGATCAGCAGTTTCTGTTCCAGATCGACATCCCTGACCGATTCCGGAGAGAAGGGGATAAGGATCTCCTCCCCCTCAGCGCCGTGGACAACGAGAACGGGCGTGCCACCCGTCTCCATGACCTGATCGGTCCTGCCCACGCTGTTTCCAAGGTGGTCGCGGACCTCCAGGTCGATGAGATCGTGCAGGAAGAACTCCCCGTCGGCCAGGGGAAGCAGGTCCTCTTCGGGAAGGCAGACGTACCAGCCTCTCAGGACTTGAGCGCCTGTGATGTCATTCACACCGTCGAGTTTCATAAGAAAAGCACCCTGGTGTTTTCTCACTGACCCGACGTCAAGTGGTTTCACCTCCACCGTATCGTCGGGGTCGCGGCAGAGATATATTTTTTTCGCCGCCGTCAGGGTCTCAGGATGATCGGTGAGCAGACGCAGGCGGACATCCCCCCTGCGCCCGTGCGGTCGCACGATCTGTGCTATTGGAAAAAATTCCCGGGACATGAAATTCTCAGGCCGGAGACCCGGCCCAGGAAAAGGGGAGAACAGGCTGCTGGATCTCAGTCGCCCAGGGAGGCTCTCTTCTCCTCGTCGAATCTCTTCAGGATGCCGGTCTTGGACATAAGACTCCGGACGGTATCCGAAGGCTTCGCTCCGTTTCTCAGCCAGTGGAGAGCCTTGTCCTCCATGAGGGTGATTTCGGCAGGGTCCTTTTTGGGATCATAAGTGCCGATGGTCTCGATAAAGCGCCCATCCCTCGGGGAACGGGAATCCGCGACTACTACCCTGTAATAGGGCTGCTTTTTCTTGCCCATCCTTCTTAATCTGATGCTGACGCTCAATTCTTACCTCCCGATAAAACAGTATGGTTGCGGTTAGGGTGACAGAAAAACTTTCCTATCCCGAACCCTTTCTTCTAAACTTTTTACGTTATTACGTCAAGTCGGGAAAGGCATCTTGTGTCAGCTACGTCCCTTCGATCTCCCCCATGCACATGTACTTGACCTCCAGGTACTCCTCGATGCCGTACTTTGATCCCTCGCGCCCGATGCCGGATTCCTTGTAGCCCCCAAACGGCGCGACTGTGGTTGAAATGAGGCCCGTGTTGATGCCCACCATGCCGTACTCCAGCCCCTCGGCCACACGCCATACACGGGCATTGTCCCGGGTATAGAAGTAGGCCGCCAGGCCATACTCGGTGTCATTGGCCATCTGTATCGCCTCTTTTTCCGTACTGAACCGGAACAGGGGCGCCACGGGACCGAATGTCTCCTCTCTGGCGATCAACATCTCTGTCGTCACGTCGGAGATAATTGTCGGCTGGAAAAAGGTGCCGCCGAGTTTGTGTCTCTTTCCACCCCGGACTACTTTCCCTCCTTTGGACACCGCATCCTGAATCTGTTCTTCCACCTTGAGTATCGCATCCATGTCGATGAGGGGTCCCTGCTGGACCTCTCCCTTGAGCCCATCACCGACCTTCAGCTTCCTCACCGCTCCGGACAGTTTCTCCGTGAAGGCATCGTACACCTCTTCGGCCACGAGAAACCGGTTTGTGCAGACGCAGGTCTGCCCCGAATTGCGGTACTTTGAGACCATGGCTCCCTCGATGGCGGCATCGAGGTCGGCGTCGGCAAACACGATAAAGGGGGCGTTGCCTCCCAGTTCCAGAGAGATCCTCTTCACTGTGTCGGCGCTCTGCTTCATCAGGAGCTTTCCGATCTTGGTGGACCCGGTGAAAGTAAGCTTCCGCACCGTGGGGTTTGAGGTCATTTCACCCCCGATGGCGCCGGAGGACCCGGTGACCACGGAAAAAACGCCGGGAGGAAGTCCGGCACGGTCGGCCAGCTCGGCAAGGGCAAGAGCGGAATAAGGGGTGTAGGAAGCGGGCTTGACGACCATGGCACACCCGGCTGCCAGGGCCGGGGCTGCCTTCCGGGTGATCATGGAGGATGGAAAGTTCCATGGGGTGATGGCGGCGCAGACACCCACGGGCTGTTTGATGACAATGACCCGCTTGCCCGGCTGGTGCTGGGGTATAGTGTCCCCGTAGACCCTTCTGCCCTCCTCGGAGAACCATTCCACGAACGAGGCCCCGTAGCCGATCTCACCACGGGATTCGGCCAGGGGCTTGCCCTGTTCCGCGGTCATGATCACGGCCAGGTCCTCCTGGTTCTCCATGATGAGCTCAAACCACCTGCGTACGGTCCGGCACCGGTCATGGGCAGTTCGGTTCCGCCAGGAACGGAAGGCTGCATCGGCCGCATCAATGGCCCTGCGGGTCTCGTCCGCTCCCATTCTCGGGACAGCGCCGATCCTCCGGCGCGTGGCCGGGTTTATGACCTCAATGGTATCCCCGCTGTCGGCGTCGCACCACACACCATTGATATAGCACTGCTGTCGAAAGAGTCCGGAATCCTTGATATCTAACTTCGCCATGTTATCCTCCTCTATAGTACCGATCCACGCCAGGCACTTCCCCCCTCAGATCCCAAGGTAGGCCTTCCTGATGTTGGGATTAGCCAGCGACTCATCTCCGGTTCCGTCCAGCACAACCCGGCCCCGTTCCTCCAGCCATGGAAATATTCTGTGAACTCCTTGACTTTCACCGGCATTGGAACCAGATGGGCTAAAGAAAGCAATATCGATGCCAGTAGGAACATTAAGTCTAAAGGCCTGTAAAACCTCATTAAGTGCTTACGGCGGCCTTCAGAACATAACAAAAATAAGGCAATATTGCATCAAAATGCAATATTGCCTTATTTTTGGTTCATCCTGTCGCCGCGCCAAACGGCTCAGGGGACTTAAACAGTCGGGAAAGGCATTTTTCCCTTCATCCTACGTCCTTTCCCCATCATCTTCATCATCTTTCTGGCCTCGTCAAAACGTTTCAGCAGCCGGTTTACGTCTACAACCGTTGTTCCTGACCCGGCTGATATCCGCTTTTTCCTGCTGCTTTTAATTATCCTGGGGTTTTGCCTCTCCCGCGGGGTCATGCTGTCTATGATGGCAGTAATCCTGGCCAGATCCTTTTCATCCGCTTCACCCGCAAATGATTTTTTCATTTTTCCCGGTATGGGCAACATGGAAAGAAGATCCTGAATCGAACCCATGCTGCGGATATGGCGGAGTTGATCTCGGAAATCCTCCAGATCAAACTCACCCTTGATCTGTTTCCCGGCAATTTTTAGTGCCTCTTTCTCCTCCATTGCCTTCCCGGCACGATCAATAAGGGTGAGCATGTCTCCCATGCCGAGAATACGGGAGGATATCCTGTCCGGATTGAAGGGTTCCAGGGCCTCTATGGCCTCACCCATGCCGGCGAATTTGATGGGAACGCCTGTGACCCGGCGCATGGAAAGAGCCGCTCCGCCCCGGGCGTCACCATCCAGCTTTGTCAACACGATCCCGGTCAGGCCGAGGCGCGTGTTGAATTTTTCGGCAACATGGACGGCGTCCTGCCCCGTCATGGCATCGGCAACCAGAAGCGTCTCGTGCGGATGGATAACACCGGCAAGAGACGCAGCCTCGGCCATTAACTCCTCGTCCATATGGAGCCTTCCAGCCGTGTCGATAATAAGGGTGTCCGCTCCCGCCCTGCCGGCCTGGACAGCGGCCTTTCTATAGATCGCAACCGGCGATGATTCGTCAGGGCCGGGGGAAAAGGCGGCAAGACCCGCCCGCTCTGCCGTATCCAGAAGCTGCTTAACAGCGGCAGGCCGGTTCAGATCAGCCGGTATCAGGTATGGCCTGTGGCCCTCGTTTTTCAGAAAAAGGCCGAGTTTCGCGGCCGTGGTGGTCTTGCCTGATCCCTGGAGCCCCACAAGCATGATGCGCAAAGGTGGGACGGAGGCCCTCTCCAAAGTAACCCTCCCCCCCCCGAGGATGGTGGTCATTTCAGAGTTGACGATCTTGATTACCTGCTGGGCGGGGGTAAGACTCTCCAGAACATCGGCCCCCATAGAACGCCGGCGAACATGGGACACGAAGTCCTTGACGACCTTGAAATTGACATCAGCCTCCAAAAGGGCTAGCTTCACGTCCCTCAGGGTGGTGTCGAGATCTTTTTCGGTAAGCCGCCCTTTATTTTTGAGTTTTTTGAAGATATTTTCAAATTTATCGGTGAGATTCTGAAACATCATAGCCATATCAGAAGGTTCCCTTGGCGGTTCATCAGTGTTATTTGATGGAAAGTTAGGGTCATCCTGGAAATGAGTACCTGAAGGATGACCGGATTTTGTAAAAAGCTAACTTAGCACAAGGTGCACAGAGTTTCACAGGGTAACATGAGGGTTTATTCAAAACAAGTTAACGAGGTTTCGCGAAGTTTAAAACCAGGACCTTATGGGTTTTGGATCTTCTTTGCGTAACTCTGCGGTACGCACGGCCTACCATCGAGCCGCCTTTGCGTAACTCTGCGTTACAGCTCTAAAGCACAGGTTTTATCGCAGAGGGCCGCGGAGTGCGCCACTCTCAGGCGCTGCCGCAAAGGGCCGCAAAGTAAAATCTGTAATCAGGTTTTGACTAAACCCAACTATTTCTCTGCGGTACGCACGGTCTACCAAGAAGCCACCCCGGTCTGCCCTGAGCTTGCGAAGGGCGTGAGACGAATTGGTGTTAATGCAATAAGGTACGCATTATTGTGATGAACCTCTTTTAAAACCCTGCCTGCCCTGAGCTTGTCGAAGGGTGGAACGGCCTGCGAAGGGCCGTGCTGTGGTAAATTAGCTCTTGACCTTCGGGATTGCTTCCGTCTACGCTTTGGGGCGTCGCCGATGCCGCCAATACGAGGTTGTCAAAGGGCGTTAAATATGGGAAGGTACAGCGTTTGTCAAGGTTAAAGGCACACCATTTCTAATCCGGAAAGGGGTCCTTGGATGAGGTTGATTCAGTGAAAACTGTTTTTCTGATTATCATCGGGACGGTCTTCGTCAATAACTTTGTTCTGGCTCGGTTCCTGGGCCTTTGCCCGTTCATGGGCGTTTCCAAAAGGATCGAAACCGCTACCGGTATGGGCATGGCGGTGGTCTTCGTCATGACCGTGGCATCCTCCGTGACATGGAACATCCAGGAGTACCTGCTTGTCCCCTTTCAGCTTGTATATCTTCAGACCATCATGTTTATCCTTGTCATCGCCGCCCTGGTGCAGTTCGTGGAGATGTTTATCCGTAAGGTCAGCCCCGCGCTTTACGAATCCCTTGGAATCTTCCTACCCCTGATCACTACCAACTGTGCCGTTCTGGGTGTGGCGCTGCTGACCGTTCAGAAGAACCTTGATTTCTTCTCGACAATCATCTTCGCATTCGGTTCCTCCCTCGGATTTACCTTGGCCCTCGTCCTTATGGCCGGCATCAGGGAGCGGGTGGAACTGGCCGACGTCCCTAAGCCGTTCAAGGGAACGGCCTCCGCCTTCATCACCGCCGGTATCCTGTCACTCGCCTTCATGGGCTTCTCCGGGATGGTAAAGTAATCTCAATATGCTGGCGGCTATTATCAGTCTTACAGGATTGGGCTTCATCGCGGCCTTCGGCCTGGGGGTCGCCTCGAAAAAGTTCCACGTGGAGGTGGATCCCAGGCTCGTTGAGGTGGAGGAAGCCCTCCCCGGACTCAACTGCGGGGCGTGTGGATATCCAGGCTGCTCCGGGTTTGCCGTGGGTGTTCTGGCCGAGGAGGCTGAGGTTACAGGATGTGCTCCCGGCGGCGAGGCGGTGGCGTTAAAGCTGGCGGAAATCCTCGGCGTGGAGGTCGGTGGAATTGACCGCAAGGTGTCCGTTCTCAAGTGCGGAGGCGGATCCGGCAAAGCGGTCATGGAAGCTCTTTACGACGGAATACAGGATTGCCGGTCCGTGGTCCTGGTTGGCGGCGGCGGAAAACTTTGCCGGTATTCGTGTGTGGGTTTTGCAACCTGCGAGAAGGTCTGCCCGTTCGATGCCATCACCATGAGCAGTGATGACCTGCCGATTATCGATCCTGATCTTTGTACCGCCTGCAACAAGTGTGTGGTTGCCTGCCCTCGTGATGTGCTTGTCCTGGAGAGCCAGAAGCATCAGGTCATCGTCCGATGCAGTTCCAAAGACCCCGGTCCCAGGGTAAAGACGGTCTGTAGTGTAGGGTGTACCGGTTGTGGAATCTGCGAAAAAGTATGTCCCGTAGAAGCCGCGCGCATCGATATGAACCTTTCCTTCATAGATCCGGGCACCTGCGTGGATTGCGGAATCTGCGCCGCCCGCTGTCCGACCGATGCGATTACGGACGGCCTGTTGCCTCGCACTACGGTTGTGATTTCGGAGGAGTGCACCGGCTGTACCATATGTGCCAAAGTCTGCCCCTTCGACGCGATCAGCGGCCAGGCCAAGCAGCTGCATGTTGTGGACCCCGATCTTTGCACAGCCTGTGGTCTTTGCGTGCCGCGCTGCCCTGTTAATGCCATCAGCCATTCGGGGCCTGAAGCCACGGCCACTGCCTAGGGCACCCACCGCTGAAGGTGTTTGTCCTTCGGAAGCGGGCTGATCGCGGAAACCCCTTGAGGTTATCATGATGGATGTGGTTTTTTTCGGCGGAGCTCTTTTCTTCCTGTTCATCGCGTCCCTGCATTATCTTCTCTTCCTTGTTTATCAGAATCCAGTTGTTCCCCGAGTTGCAAGGTATTCCCTTTACCTGACCCTTGCCGCACAGACAGGGTTTTTTATTGACCGTTTTATCAGGGGAGGGGTGCCCCTGGGAACCAACATGTACGAATCGCTTATGTTTTTTTCCTGGTGTATTATCATCGCGTATCTGCTTATCACCACCAGGTACAAAGTTCCGGTGGTGGGGGCGTTTGTCATCCCCATTTCTTTCATACTCATGGCCGCGGCTGCCTTTCTACCCGACAAAGGTATTGCCGAACTTTCTCCCGCCCTCAAGAGCTACTGGCTCCCCATCCATGTCAGCCTTTCTTTTATGGGGGATGCCCTCTTTGCAATGGCCTTTGGTTCGGGTGTTATGTACCTGATTCAGGAGAGACAGCTCAAAAGAAAGAGACCCGGCGCTTTTTATTACCGCCTTCCCAGTCTGGAAATCCTGGATGCCATCAACTACAGGGCATTGAGCATCGGGTTTCCGCTCCTTACCCTGGGAATAATAACCGGTTCCATCTGGGCCCAATATGCCTGGGGGGCCTATTGGAGCTGGGATCCGAAGGAGACGTGGTCCCTCATCACATGGTTTATCTTCGCGGCTCTTCTTCACACCCGCCTGACCATCGGGTGGAGGGGGCGTAAAGCGGCAATACTCGTCATTATCGGGTTTTCGGCGGTGCTTTTTACTTTTTTTGGAGTCAACCTGCTCTTGAGCGGGCTTCACTCCTACAATTGACCCACAGCCATGGACATCCTGATCGTAGGCCTGAGTCACAAGACGGCCCCAGTTGAAGTCAGGGAGAAAATCTCCTTCGCGGGCGATAGCCTGTCGGAGGGATTAAAAGCTCTTATAAGCTGTCCCCATGTCTCAGAGGCGCTCATCGTTTCGACCTGCAACCGCGTTGAGATATACAGCTGTATTATGAAGAACAGCATTGACGCAGCTCATGAAGAAATCGCCGCCTTTCTCTCCCAATTCCATGATGTCCCCCGGGACCAGCTCGACCCACATCTTTACATGATGTCCGGCGAGGAGGCGGTAAGGCATGCTTTTCGGGTTTCATCCAGTCTGGATTCCATGATGGTCGGTGAGCCGCAGATCCTTGGCCAGGTCAAGGACGCCTATAACAGCGCAACCCATGAACAGGTCACCGGGAACATCCTCAACCGGCTTCTGCACAAGTCCTTCTCGGTGGCAAAGAGGATCAGGACGGAGACACGGATTGCCACAAGCGCCGTGTCCATTTCCTTCGCGGCGGTGGAACTGGCGAGGAAAATATTCGGCGACCTGGCGGGAAAAACGATCATGCTCATAGGCGCGGGAGAGATGGCCGAGTTGTCGGCCAGACATCTTCTGGCCAACGGCGTGGAACACATCATGGTTGCCAACAGGACATTTGAGAAAGCGGAAGCCCTTGCCGAGGAGTTCATGGGATCCGCCGTTCCCCTGGAGGAAATTGAAAATCATCTGGACATGGCGGATATCGTCATCAGTTCCACGGGCGCTCCAACCACCCTCATCGACAGGAAGATGGTTCAGGGGGTTATCAGAAGAAGGAAGCACCGCCCCATGTTTTTTATTGATATCGCGGTCCCAAGAGATATCGAGCCCGCGGTCAACCAGGTTGAAAACGTATATGCATACGACATAGATGACCTGGAAGAGGTCGTCAAGGCGAACATTAAAACGAGGGAGAAGGAGGCCGCACGCGCAGAGGAGATCGTTACCCAGGAGGTGAAACAGTTCCATGACTGGATGTTGTCGCGGGATGTTTTCCCCACCATAGTAACCCTGAAGGAGTGGGCTGAGGATGTGCGGAGGTCAGAGCTCGAAAAGACGATGAAGAGGATGGAGGATCTTTCCGAGGCGGACAGGAAGAGGATTGAAGCGATGACGGAGGCTATCCTCAACAAGATCCTTCACCGGCCCATCGTCCGTATCAAGCGGGCATCCCATTCCCCTGACGGAAGCAAGCTTCTGGAAGCCATCAGGGAGATCTTCGGACTGGAGGATTGATTGGGAAGTGTGGAACCTGGACCAACGTTCAATGTTCAACGTTCAACGTGAGAAAGAAAGTTCAACGTCAAGCCTCAAACTTCAAACGTTCAACGGGATAAGACAACTGGACTCTGGACTCTTAATTGCTGGGGATTTTTCGGAGGGAATTGGTGTATAAAAAACTGAAGATCGGCACCAGAGGCAGCCAGCTGGCCATGTGGCAGGCCCATTGGATAAAGGAAAACCTTGTCAGGACCCATCCGGACCTGGATGTGGAGATTGTCGAGATCAAGACCACGGGCGACAAAATTCTGGATGTGCCCCTGGCCAAGGTTGGCGGCAAGGGTCTTTTCGTGAAAGAGATTGAAAGTGCCCTTCTTGATGGTCTGATCGACTTGGCGGTCCACAGTATGAAAGACGTGCCCACCGAGTTCCCCGACGGCCTTGGAATCGTAGCGACCTCCAGGAGGGAGGATCCCCGGGACGCTCTCCTGTCCCGGAACAACGTTGGCCTTGATGACCTTCCCCATGGGGCAACGATAGGCACAAGCAGCCTGCGCAGGCAGGCCCAGTTTCTCCACCTGCGGAACGACCTTAAAATGGAGCCCCTGAGAGGAAACATCAATACCCGACTCAGGAAACTGAAGGAAGGGCAATACGATGCCATCATCCTGGCCTACGCCGGCATCAAAAGGCTGGGTTGGGAGAATGAGGTTACACAGATACTTGAACCGGACATTATCCTTCCGGCTATCGGGCAGGGAGCCTTGGGGATTGAGGCCAGGTTGTACGATGCCGATACTCTCGGCCGCATCTCTTTTTTGAACGATCCCACAACTTCCGTCTGTGTTTCGGCCGAGAGAGCTTTCCTCAAGCGGTTGGAGGGTGGGTGTCAGGTCCCCATTGCAGCCTACGCTACCCTTGCCGATAACCAGCTCACCCTGAAGGGCCTGGTTGCCGGAGTGGATGGGAAGTGTACTGTTCTCAGTGAAGTCAGGGGTCATTTTTCCGAGGCACGGGCTCTGGGAACCGGCCTTGCGGAGGAGATTCTCAACCATGGTGGAAGGGAGATCCTTGAGAAGATTTACGCCAGAGAAATATCCTGAGGAAAGGGAAAATGACATTTTTCGCTTTCCGTTGAGTAAAAAGCCACGAATGGACTTTTTACGACCCTAATAATGGTATAAGGATATGAACGAAGGGCTGCTGAAAGGGATCGGTGTTCTGGTCACCAGGTCGAAAGATCAGGCAGATGATATGATCCAAAAAGCGGGGGATATGGGTGCGATAGTATACCATATACCAGCCATTGCCATTTTGCCTCTTCCCGGGCCGACCGGGCTCCGGGAAGCCATGGAACGTATCCGGACCTACGACGCTCTTATCTTTACCTCCCCCAATGGGGCTGAGATTTTTTCCGGCCACATCCAGGCCGCCGGGCTTTCCCCTTCCATCCTGCCAGGCGCCGTTTGCGTGGGCCCGAAGACTGCTGCAGCGTGGGAAAAAGTCGGTGGGCGTACAAAAAAAATCCCCGAACGGTTCTCGGGTTCGGAAATTGCCGACCTGTTGGGAGCTGACCTGACGGGGAAATCCTACCTTATCCTTAGACCGGAAGTGGTCAAATTCGAGCTGGGTTCCATACTTGCCGGGAGAGGGGCCGGAGTTGATGAGGTGGTCCTTTACCGGACGGTGGGCAACCGGGACGGCGGCCCAAAATTGCGGGAGCTTCTCGATCGTCAGGCCATAGGAGTTGTAACCTTTACCAGTCCGTCCTCTGTCCATGGCATCGTGGATCTTTTGCCCGGGGTGAAATCCATTCGGTCCATCTTGTGCGTCTGCATCGGTCCAACCACCGCCCGTGTGGCCAAAGAGGCCGGCTTTGTGAATGTCCATCATCCCGACGATTACACGGTGGAAGGAATGCTTAAGATGCTCCCCTCCGTTTTCAGCGAGGGGACGAAAGGGGGGAGTTGAGACATGCAGTATCCCATATACAGGCCTCGGAGAATGAGGCGGACGGAGACCCTGCGACGAATGATGAGGGAAACACGTCTTTCGGTTGACAACCTGATCTACCCGCTGATCGTGGTACGGGGCAAGGGTGTTCGCAGGGAGGTCGGCACAATGCCTGGCGTCTACCAGCTTTCGGTGGACGAAGTTGTAAAGGAGTGCCGTGAGGTTTTTCCCCTGGGAATCCCGTCAGTGATTCTCTTCGGAATCCCGGACAGGAAGGATGATCAGGCGAGCGAGGCCTATGATCCCCACGGGGTTGTCCAGGAGGCGGTGACCGCCATCAAAAACGCGGTTCCGGATCTTGTTGTCATTACCGATGTTTGCCTTTGCGAATATACCAGCCACGGTCACTGCGGGATTATCGAGAATGGCCGGGTTCTCAACGACCCGACCCTGGAGCTGCTGGCTCGTACCGCCGTTTCCCACGCCATGGCCGGTGCCGATGTCGTGGGACCGTCGGACATGATGGACGGGAGGGTTGCAGCCATCAGGGATGCTCTTGATGATGAAGGTTTCTCCGACATCATCATCATGTCCTACGCGGTAAAATACGCATCGGCCTTCTACGGACCCTTCAGAGATGCGGCGGAATCAGCGCCCCAATTCGGCGATCGAAAAGGGTACCAGATGGATCCCCCCAATGTCCAGGAGGCGCTGCGGGAAGCCGCGCTCGATATAGAGGAGGGGGCCGATATAATCATGGTTAAGCCGGCCCTGCCCTATCTCGACATTATTTCCAATGTTCGAGATAGGTTCGATATGCCGCTGGCCGCCTACAACGTAAGCGGGGAATATTCCATGGTCAAGGCCGGGTCCAGGCTCGGATGGATCGACGGGGAGAAAGTGATGATGGAGTCCCTGGTATCCATCAGGAGGGCCGGCGCAAGCATGATCCTGACCTATTTCGCCAAAGAGGCCGCCATGCTGCTGGAAAAGAATGGGGGTTGATCCATGGCCCGGATTCTGGGGATCGACTGGGGCGAGAGGCGGGTCGGGATCGCCCTCAGTGATGAGAGCCATACCATCGCCTCGCCTCACTCCGTCCTTGTTCGGTCTCCTTCGATAAATAAGGACCTGGGCAGGATTTTCGGTCTGGTAAATGAGCATGATGTTGAACGCGTGGTCGTTGGGATTCCAATTAGAATGGATGGAACCCAGGGGCCGTCTGCCGACAAGGTTGTGGAGATCGTGGAAAAACTTCGGAACCTGCTGGATGTCCCGGTTGTCACATGGGACGAGAGGTTGAGTACCGCAGAGGCACAGAAAGTGCTCATAGGTGGGGATGTATCCAGGAGGAAGAGAAAAGATGTGGTTGACAGGGTCGCCGCGGCTCTCATCCTGCAGACCTACCTCGACAGCGGTTCGTGGAGAGAAAATTGAGGATCGGCCGAAAACGGCGGAAGAGGGGGTACATTCCTGTTCTCCTTTTCATTGGGGTCCTGATTGCGGCCCTGGTATTCGCGCGCCTGTTTCTGGCCTGGAATACACCGGCCGAGGATCCGGGCAGGGATGTGGCAATCGAGATTCCGAGCGGCGCAACATTGATATCGGCCGCTGAAAAACTTCATGACGAGGGGGTTATCCGTTCCATCAGGTCATTTGTATTGCTGGGAAAGATCAAAGGCTTAACCGGAAAGGTGCAAGCCGGGGAGCTTAAATTCCGGACGGACATGACCCCGGTTGAGGCGCTGAATGTCCTTTCCAGGGGAAAGGCCGTTGCCTATTCGGTCACCATTCCCGAGGGGTTTACGGTCCGGCAGATAGCAGCGCTGCTGGATTCGAAAGGCCTCGTGAATGAACAGCGTTTCCTCTCTCTCGCGGAGGACCCGGCATTTTCGCGGTCGTTGGGCGTTCCCGCCGACAGGCTGGAGGGGTTCCTGTTCCCTGACACCTATTTCTGGCCCAAAGGGATGCCGGAGGAGGAAATCCTGGCCAAGATGGTTGCCCGGTACCGGAGTGTGTTCGATGACAGTATGAAAAAACGGGCGGCCGAAATGGGTATGACCGAATTGGAGACCGTTACCCTGGCATCCATTGTGGAGAGGGAGACGGGCGTGGATAGGGAAAGGCCCATGGTATCGGCCGTCTTCCACAACCGTCTGAAAAGGGGATATCGTCTTCAGACTGATCCCACGGTGATCTATGGGCTCGGCGCGGATTTTGACGGGAACCTGACAAAGAAGGAGTTGAGGAAAGATACTCCCTACAACACCTATACTCGAAAGGGGCTGCCCCCGGGACCCATCGCCAATCCAGGTGAAGCAGCCCTGAAGGCTGCGCTCTATCCGGCGGACGCGCCATATCTGTATTTCGTTGCCAAAGGAGACGGTTCCCACGTTTTCAGCAGAAACCTGGTGGAGCACAACAGGGCCGTCAAGCGGTACCAGCTTAAGGATAAAATGCGATGAGGTGCCTGATAGTCCAGAGTCCAGAGTCCAGAGGGGAGAAAACAGTACCTGGGACCCAGTGCCTAGTACCTGGTGCTTAGTACCTAGGTGTTAAATGCCACAACATAGCTAACAGAAAGCTGTGCCACAACATCGCTAACAAAGTTCTTTGACAATCGAATAGTAGCTACATTCATGTTCATGGAAAACTTTCTTTGCCAAGGAGGTATTCATGAGCATGGATCTGAAGTACGAGAGGCGGTTGGCCGTTCGCAGATATCTGAACGGCGAAAAGCCCAGCTCTATTTGCACATCACTTGGAAAGTCTCGATTCTGGCTCTACAAGTGGGTCAACCGGTTTGATCCGAATGATCCGACCTGGTGTGAGAGCCATTCAACCCGTCCTGTCACCAACCCCAATTGGACTTCCAGGGAGATAGAAGAGATCATTAAAATGATTCGTCTCGAGTTATACAATAGCAATGACCGGCTTTTCTATGGTGCCCAGGCCATCCTGTGGGAGATGGAAGATCTTGATGTGACTCCCCTGCCTTCCGAGAGGACGATCAATCGGGTCCTGGCCCGGAACGATCTGACACATAAGCGCACAGGTCCATATGAGCCCAAGGGGACACCTTATCCAAAACTACCGGGTGACAAACCCAACCAGACCCATCAGGCCGATCTCGTCGGACCACGTTATTTGAAGGGGCCGATCCGCTTTTACAGTCATAACGCTGTCGATCTTGCCACGGGCCGATGTGGTGTTGAACCGATTGCCGGCAAGGATTCCCAAAGCATTGTCAATGGCTTATGGGGCATATGGAATCGCGTTGGCATACCAGAGAACCTCCAGATCGATAACGAGGTGTCCTTCTACGGCAGCCGAAAGCATCCGCGCGGAATGGGCTCATTGATCCGGCTGTGCCTGCACAACGGTGTTGAGCCCTGGTTCATCCCCCAAGCAGAGCCATGGAGGAACGGTGTGGTCGAATGGTTCAACGACCATTATGAACAGAAGTTCCTTCGCAAGGTTACCATGACCAGTTGGGAGGAGCTAAATAAAGGCTCCCTTGCCTTCGAGAACAGGCACAACAACCGACACCGTTACAGCAAGCTGGAAGGTAAAACCCCATTGAAGGCTTTGGTCGCCAGCGGGGCAACGCTGGTCTTTCCCAAGAAAGAAAAACCTCCTGTTCACCCACTCCCAAAACCGGAGGCAGGCTGTTATCATCTGGTCCGCCTGATCAGGAGCCCGCTTCAGATCGACATCTTCGGGGAGACCTTCCAGGTTCCGCCGGAGCTGGAATACGAGTACGTGGTGGCTACTATCGATGTCAAAGAACAAAGATTAAAACTCGTTCACGATAATGTTCAGTTCGACGAATTTGACTACTACAAGTTACGATAAACAAAACGGGTCTAACATGAAAAGTGTCCACGATGTTGTGGCACAAAAAGTGTTATCGATGTTGTGGCACTCAACACCTAGGAACCAGGAACCAGGAACTAGGAACTCGAAACAGGAGAAGTACACCGATGACTATGGATCCGGCTTTGCTCTGGGAAATACTGAAGATACTCCTTTCATCAGGCGGGGAACTGGCCGATATCTACTTCGAGGACACGACCTCAAGAGTGCTGGAGGCTGAAGGCCGGGAGATGGAACGGGTTTCCTCGGGAAGGGAGAGGGGAGCCGGGCTTCGAGTCGTTCGCAATGGAGTAACCCGATTTGCCGCTACTGTGGATCTTTCTCCCGAAGCCCTCCGGGAGTTGGCTCGGTATCTGGCCTCCGGACCGGACGGGGGTGAGGCGGTTTCGGTCCCCGATCCGTCGAGACGTACCCCTGGCCGCCTCGCCATGCTGGAGGATCCATCCTCTCTTCCACTGGAAGCAAAAGGGAGGATGGTCCTCACCGCCCTCCATACGGCTCGGGATTTTGACAGGCGCATCGTCCAGGCCAAGTCGATCTACCGCGAGAGCGTGAGCCGTGTCGTTGTCGCCAATTCCCTTGGCGTACTCGCTGAGGATACCCGTTCCCACGGGATCTTCATGGTTCAGGTTGTGGCCTCGGATGGTCAGCATCTCCAGGTGGGATATGAGCCCAGAGGAGGAATCGGCGGGTTCGAGGTGTTCCGGGAACTGGATCCGGAGGAGATCTCGCTGGTGGCAGCTGGCAGGGCGATTTCCAGCCTTGAGGCATCCGAGGCGCCATCGGGCAGAATGATGGTCGTCCTTTCCTCCGAGGCGGGCGGGACAATGGTTCACGAGGCCGTCGGCCATGGACTGGAGGCCGACCTGAGTGGCCAGGGACTGTCCGTCTACTCCGACATGCTTGGTCAGCAGGTTGCCTGTCCGCTCATCACGGTGGTGGACGATCCCACCATCCCGGGTCGGCGAGGTTCGTACAACATTGACGATGAAGGGGTGCCGGGAGGGCGGAAAGTACTGGTGGAGGATGGTGTTCTGAAAGCCTATATGAATGATCTGTCAACCGCCCTTCGCGACGGGGTTCCTCCTACCGGCAATGGGCGTCGTGAGTCCTACCGCCACTGGCCCATCCCGAGGATGTCCAACACGATTATCCTCCCCGGGAAAGACGACCCTGAAGCCATTGTCCGATCGGTCGATCGGGGGCTGTTTGTAAAAAAAATGGGGGGCGGGCAGGTAAACACTGTGACGGGTGACTTCGTCTTCGAGGTGAGTGAGGGATACCTTATTGAGAATGGAATGGTAGCCGACCCGGTGCGCGGCGCCACCCTTGCGGGAAACGGCCCGGAGGTGTTAAAGAGTGTGGACATGGTTGGAAGTGATCTCGGGTATGGGCTTGGAACCTGTGGCAAGGAAGGACAGGGAGTGCCGGTGGGCGACGCACAGCCCACGCTAAGAATACCGGATATTGTTGTAGGTGGAAGGGACTCCGGAGGTAGCGCCGATTGAAGATTCCCCGATCCATTGCAAACCTGTTTGGCCATCCCTCGGGCCAGGAAAAGCCCGGGGGGGAAGTCCCGCCCAGACGTAGCCGTATCCTCTACCAGTTTCTTCTGGTGACGCTTGCCGTTTCAGTTATTCCTCTCCTGGCGGCTTCTTACAAGCTGATGAAAATCAACAGGACATTCCTTGAGGATGAGCTTCTGGCTCTTCACTCACAGGTGGCGCACTCCTCGGCGGGGGAGATCTCGACGGCCATGTCCACCATTCTTGGTGACATGGCCCTGGTCGCCAAGGGTCAGGGCGGAGACAGCCCCCTTAGCCGGAACGAGAGGGAACGCGCCATGATCTTCTACCTCGACCAGTTTCCGGAAATCATCCGACTTACCCAGTATTCGTCCGACGGCAGAGAACTGGCCCGGGTTTTCCGGGTCGGGCGCTCCAAAGTGCCCCCAATTGACGAGAACTTAAAAAAGAAAGCGATTGAAGAGTCCATAGCTGGAAAAACTTTTGTCAGTGACCCGGTGGTGCCGCCTAAACAGCAGGTCCCGGTAATCATCGTTGGAGACCCCATTTACGGACGGGATGGGGTGATCCACTCCATGCTTCTTGGGGAGATTACCCTGCAAAGGGTTCAGGAGATCGTGGAGGGGATCAATATCCGCCGCCAGGGGAATGCTTACGTTGTGGACCGCAGGGGCATCCTCATTGCCCATCAGGACCGTGAGAGGGTAGCCAAAGCCGAGGACATGAGCTCGGTTGAGATCGTGGGAAAATACCTGCTCACAGGTGTCAGCGCGGGAACCATACCATTCAGAAACAAGATGGGCGAAGACATGGTTGGTTCCTACGCCAACGTGAAGGGACTGGGTTGGGGAGTGGTTGTCCAGGAACCTCGCCGGGATGCCTACATCACTTTGCGGCAAATGACATTTCAGACCCTGCTCTGGGCCATCGTCGCTATCTTTGCAGCGGTGATAGCCAGTACCCTGCTTGCCATCCGGCTGGCCAGACCCATCGGGGTTCTTGCCGGGGGAGCACTGTCCCTGGCCAGGGGAAACTTTCACGAGCGGGTAAAGGTATCATCGAAGAACGAACTGGGTCAGCTTGCCCACTCCTTTAACTACATGGCATCCCAAGTGGAGCTTCATGACAAGAACCTCAGGGAGCTTTTCATCAGCACCACAAAGGCTCTCGCGGCCGCCATCGATGCCAAGGATCCCTACACAAGGGGACATTCCCAGAGGGTTGCGCAGATCAGCCTTGAACTCGCCAAGGAGATGGGGCTGTCTCCATCCGAGCAGCAGAAGGTTAATATCGCCGCTCTGCTGCACGATGTCGGGAAAATCGGTATTGAGGATGGTATTCTGAAAAAACCCACCAAGCTGACCGGGGAAGAGTACGGAATCATCCAGCAGCATCCCCGCTGGGGAGCAATGATCATGGGACATATCCGACAACTCAAGGATGTTATCCCCGGCATCAAGTATCATCACGAGCGCTTGGACGGCACCGGTTATCCAGAGAAGCTGAGCGGGGCACAGATACCTCTCCTCGCCAAGATCATCGCCGTGGCCGACACTTTCGATGCCATGACCAGTGATCGCCTGTACCAGAAGGCCATGGACACCCAGTTCGTTGTGGACAGGCTGATCGAATGGCAGGGCACCCGTTATGACCCCGCTGTGGTGGACGCGATGATCAGGGTCTATCCCAGGATTATCAATACCTGATGGACTCGCAAAAAGTCCATCAAACAGGATGTGCGCGGAGAGTACATCCTGGGGAAGCTACCCTCGTCTCGTAAAATGGCTCGAAGAGACTTTTTGCGAGGTCGTCAACACCTGACCGGAGATCGAGAAAAGTGGCCGGTCACCATAGGGTGTTTTTTGCAGCAGGGTCAATAGAGGCTGAAATATTGTGGTGAAATCGGCCCGAAAAAAGCAGGGACGCCTTAAATGGCGTACCATTATCATCCCCTTCAGTACCCTCCAGTTCTGGGTGAGTTTTCTGCTCGTTTTCCTGGCCGTATGCACGTTGGCGACCTTCATTTACCTGCAGCTTCTAAGCCCCAAAGCCCAGGCCAGGCAGCTGATCTCCAAGGCCGGAAAACAGTTCGATCAGGCCATCGTCCTGGGTATCAAGGATCTGGCCTTCGATGATTTCCAGTCGGCGCAGGAGACCCTTTTTCATGCAAGAAAGGCATACGATAAGGGGAAGAATACCGAAGCTCAGGTTTTTGCCGAACAGACGTTGGCCACCCTCGACAAAGCGATTCAGCGGCTTCGCTCCGATGATTTTTTCAGACGGGAACGGCTGGCGTCCATGAGCTACATACGTGGGACGGTGGAGGTGAACCTTGCAGGATCCCTCGAATGGATCCCGGCCAGAAGAGGGATGAAGCTCAAGAAAGGGGACACGGTCCGGACCCGCGCAGGTTCAAAGTGCGTTGTCCAGTTCGACGACGGCAGTCAACTCACCATTAAATCCGATTCCCTGGTCCATATTGACGAACTCAGCGAGGATATAAGAACCAGGACGAAGAGTTCCGCAATCAAGCTGCTCGTAAGCGATGTTGAGGCGAGTATTCTCAGACCAACCGCAAAGGGGTCCAGGTTCACCATTGAGACCCCCGGGTCGGTTGCCCATGTACGGAAGGCCCGAATGAGCGTTCGGGTTAACGAAAACAACGAGACGGAATATAAACTTATTTCAGGGGATGTCAACGTCAGGGCGGGGAACCGGGATATCCGCCTGGGCCAGAACGAGGTGATTCGCTTTGCAAAAGGAGGCAAGGTCGTATCCAGGGGGAAGCTCCTTGGGATCCCGGTCCTCCTGAAACCGGGCAACCTGGATTGGAAGGTCTCAAAGGCCCCTTCGATTTCCGTGCGATTTTCCTGGAATAAGGTCCCGGGTGCCAGGTTCTATCACCTGGTTGTTGGTACCGATCGGTATTTTTCCAACATCATCAGCGACAGGGCAGGTGTCAAGGGAACAAGCGTCCGTGTAAGAAATCTGAAACCAGGCCTCTATTACTGGAGAGTGAGCAGCGTCGACAGCAGGGGGAGAGAGAGCCTCTTTTCATCATTCCTTGTGTTTCGGAGCGCCCAGGACAGAACTCCCCCCTACTTTTCCATGAGCGATCCCATAGTCTTCAGTGACCCATCGGGAGAGCGGATTTACGTGTCGGGAGCGGTTGAGCCGGGAAGCAGACTGGTTCTTAACGGGAAACCCGTCGCCCTTCCTCCCGACGGGGTCTTCCGATCCTTCCTCACCCTGGCGAAGGGGCATGACGCCATCAGTATCAAGGCCACGGACCCCGCGGGGAACGTTCTGTTACGGCAGAGAGTCATTCGATGAAGTATCGACTGGCTCTATATCTTCTTGTCGTTGGGCTGATACCGGCAACTGTTTCCTGCACCGGTTCGGGCTCAAAGTTCGCCCTCGCCCAGAGGATCAACGGGGTTGGGATAGCCCTGTATTCCCAGGGGAAGGTTTCTCAGGCGCTCGAAAGGTTTCAGAAGGCGGCGGAATATGCGCCGGATTTTGCTTTCGCTAAAAACAATTCAGGGGTGTGCAACTACCATCTCGGGAAAATCGATCTGGCTGTTCTGGAGTTCAAAAGAGCTATTGAACTGGAGCCCGATATCCCCGAGATCCATGGCAACCTCGGCGTAGCCCTCATGCTTTTAGACAGGTATGAGAATGCCGAAAAGGAGCTCAAGAGGGCCATCTCTCTGGATAAGGAGTATGCCCTTGCCTACAGCAACCTCGGCGTTCTGGAATATCGCACCGGTCGGGTCAATGAGGCCATCAATACCTACCGGAAAGGCCTGAGGATCAATCCATCGATGGATCGACTTCACCACAACCTGGGTGAAGCGCTCATGTCCCAAGGCCGTTACCGGGAGGCCGTCAATCATTATAAATCCGCTCTCCAGTTGAATCCGGACAACGCGAAGACTTTCAATAACCTTGCCTGGGCATACGCCAACCGGGGAATCAACATGGATGACGCGCTTGCTCTCGTCAACGCGGCCATTGACAAGGAACCGGAGAATGGCCTTTTCTACGATACATTGGGCTGGGTTTACTTCAAACAAGGGATGTTCGAAGAGGCCTACCAGTCCATGATCAAGGCCATAAAATACCAGCCCGGGCTTCCCGAAATCCACTTCCACATGGGTGAAATCCTGCGTTGGAGGGGCCGCTATAAGGAGGCCACGGAGGAGTACGGAAGGGTTATCGGCCTTGAACCCTATGGGAAATGGGCAAACCGTGCCCAGGAAGGGATCTGGGCCATCAAGGGGCTGTAGTAGCCCGGCGCCGCATGGTTTGGCAAAGTGAACGCTGAAAAGCTAATTTATCACAGCGTGACCCCTTTCAGGTCACTCCACGGGGTTTTAAAAGAGGGTTTCACAAGAGGAGACTTAACCATAAAATCCTGGTTTTAAACTTCGCGAAACTTCGTTAACTTGTATGTTCAAAAAACGGTTTCTTTGCGGTCAGCTTGTTCTTAACCGGTTTTTTCTGGGGGCTCCGCGTTCTTCAGTGAGTCACCTTACGGGTGTGACGAGCGGGCGTGAGACAAAATCTTTGGATCTCAATTCAATGAGAATTTTGATTTAACCCTGTGTAACTCCATCTAACCCTGTGTACCCTGTGTTAAAAGCTTTTCAACCTATCTTCTGAACTGTACTTCCAGGCGGGCGGTGATGGCCCCAACGGGGGTGTACTCGCCGAAATCGTCCCGAATCCATCGTATCTCCGGTTCGACCTCGTAGAAGAGCCATTCACGGTAGAAGTTGCGGCGGAAATTCATGTCGGCCCGGTACGTTTTAACCAGAGGGCCGGGCTGAGTAATACCCGATGCCCTGAGCCTGTAGGTCAATGCGTCTTTCGGGGTAAGCCTGTGAAAAAACACAAACTCCGAGAACCATTCCAGGCCGGCGCCCCGGTTCTCCTCTGACCATTTTCCAGAGTTGGTCCATCTGAGCAACGTCTCGGGATCCAGGAACTTTTCCAGATCCACACGGCTTGTTTCCTCGAAGCCACGTTCCAACCGGTAGTAGGCCGTCTCCGTCAGCCGCGAGAGACCTGCCGTGCCCAGGGAAATCATATGTCGGTACCTTGCACGGACATATGGCTCCAGGGATGAACTCATCCCGAGGCTGGTACTGAGCTTGGATTTCCTGGTCTTGGCAACCTCGTAGCGAAGCGCGATATTGGTGCCGGTGCCCGTATTCTCCTGGGCAGGATCACCCGGCAGAACCACGTTGATATTCCCCTCATCCTTTCCCGTGACTATAACCTTCAGCCTGCCGGATACCTTCGGAAGGTGAACCTGGAGGTGAAACTGAGTTCTGTAGGCCCAATGCTCGTCTTCGCTCCAACGGAGGGAAAAGCGTATGCGACCGAAGGTGGCAGGATAGCCTTCCTCGTCGGCCAGTTTGCTGCCGAAGAAGTTGTCGAACCAGACCGCCTGGTTGTAAACGCTTTTGGAGATAGCGCCCTGGGCCCGGTCCAGCCAGTTCGGAGTACTTTCTCCTTCCTGCTCGTCCGCGGCCCCGGCAATGCATATCGATGAGGTAACCGGAAAAATGACAAGAGAAATCAACAACATTGCCATCAGGCAGACCGGAGGAGTGCGAAAGGTCATGTATATCCCAGCTCTCTTTCCCTGGATAGGATAGGAATCATTCCGACAGCGCAGCATGATATAATAAAAAACAGGAAAATAATATCGAAGCGCCTCTTATCCTGATTGAAAGAACGGGTTTCAAAACAATGGTGTCAAAATCATTGTCAGAGGATATAATTACAAGGTTTTCACCTTTTGACGATAATCCCGGGGGAAAACTCACCATGGGGACACAGGGTTTAACAAATATGAATATGGAGCACCCATGGAAGCAGCGTTAAAGAAAGGATTCCTCGACCGCAATGAAAAGTATTTCCCTGAAGCGGACCTGCCCATTGCCATCTTCTATTCGAATGATGAAAGCTACTCGGAATTCCTTAGGCCAAAAAAAGGTTTTGCGTGTATGATCAGCCGTCTTGGAGAGACCTTTGGGGGGAGGACTATTGCGTTTGGCGCCGGGACCATCGGATGCGGGGGAGGGCTCAGATACTCCGGGTTTTCCACGGAACCCGACCCGGACCTGAAATTTTTTCTCTCCTGCGGTTTTGAAGGGAAAGGGAGAGGCTTACGGCTTAAAGCCACCCCGGAACTCGTGGAGGAATCGGAAACAGACCTGCCCCTGCCGGCCGCGGAGGGGAAATATTTGGTGATAAAGAGAATTGACCATGTGTCCGAGCAGGAAGATCCTGAGGTCATAGCCTGGCTTTGCCCGCCCGACATCCTCTCGGCCCTGGTCCACCTGGCGGCATTCCGTTCGTTCGACCGACACTGTGTCATCTGTCCCCAGTCCTCGGGATGCGGGAGCATTATCAGGTACCCGCTGATGGAACGGGGGCGAACCGAACCCCGGGCGGTTGTCGGCATGTTCGACATCTCGGCCAGACCCTATGTGGAGGCGAACCGGCTTTCCCTGGCGGTCCCCTTCAGGCTTTTCCGGAGGATGGTGGAAGATATGGACGAAAGCTTCCTGATTACCCCGGCCTGGAAGAGGATCAAGAGAAGGCTGAGGTAAACGGCCGACGAGAGAAAAAACGTCCAATGTCCAGAGGTACAAAGCAGACGTCCTTCGCTTGGGCGAACTCGATCTGCCGGCCATGGCGTTTGTGGAGGCAGGCAGAGAGGGACTGGTCTAGCCCTCTGGACTCTGTAACTTCGGATTTAATACCCTGGACTGGAGCGAAATGCCACTTCAAGGAACGCTTGTAAACGTTTTCGCCATCATCGTG
>JAADHJ010000002.1 GCA_013151915.1 Deltaproteobacteria bacterium | reverse complement strand
GCCGTGGGCCTGGATTACCTCACCTTGAACAGGGCATCGGGAACCCTCTCCGGAGGCGAGGGACAGCGGATTCGCCTGGCGACCCAGATCGGTTCGAGCCTCGTGGGGGTCCTCTACATCCTGGACGAACCAAGCATAGGACTTCACCCCCGCGACAACACCCGCCTCCTGAAAACCCTGATGCAGATGAGGGACATGGGGAATACCGTGATTGTGGTTGAACACGATGAGGAGACGATCCGGGCGGCCGACTTCGTGATCGACATGGGGCCCGGAGCCGGCATCCTGGGCGGAGAGGTGGTATCCTCGGGAACGCCTGAAACCATCATGGCCTCAGACCGTTCACTGACAGGCAAGTACCTTTCAGGCCGGATGTCCATCGGCGTCCCGGAGACACGGCGGCGGCCCGGTGTAAGAGAAAGTCTGAAGGTTACGGGCGCCACGCACAACAACCTCCGGAACATTGACGTCAATTTCCCCATCGGCGTTTTTACCTGCGTCACGGGCGTGTCCGGTTCGGGAAAATCCTCCCTGGTTATCGACACCCTCTACCGCGCTCTGGCAAGAAGGCGCGCGGTTTCCGCCCCCAGGCCGGGGAACCACGCTAAGATCCAGGGGGCCGAGTTCATTGACAGAGTGATCGATATTGACCAATCGCCCATCGGCAGGACTCCCCGGTCCAATCCTGCGACCTATACCGGCGCCTTCACCCCCATCAGGGAACTGTTCGCCCAGGTCCCCGAGTCAAGGGTAAGGGGTTATAAGCCCGGAAGGTTCAGCTTCAACGTAAAAGGCGGCCGCTGCGAGGCCTGTCAGGGCGATGGCGTAAAAAAAATCGAGATGCACTTTCTCCCCGACATACAGGTGACCTGCGAGGTGTGCGAAGGCAAACGGTTCAACAGGGAAACCCTGGAGGTTACCTACCGGGGCGTAAACATTTCCCAGGTCCTGTCGAAGACGGTCAACCAGGCCGCGGAGCTGTTCGCCAACGTTCCGGCCATCGCACGGCGGCTTAAAACCCTGCAGGAGGTGGGGATGGGATATATCCGCCTCGGACAACCCGCCACGACCCTCTCGGGGGGTGAAGCACAGCGCGTAAAGCTCTCCAGGGAGCTATCCAAGAGGGACACGGGAAACACGCTCTACATCCTGGACGAACCGACCACGGGCCTTCACTTCGATGACATGGTCAAGCTCCTCGCTGTAATCAACAATCTCGTGGAAAAAGGCAACACGGTGATCGTCATCGAACACAACCTCGAGATGATCAAGTCCGCCGATTACGTCATAGACCTTGGACCGGAGGGGGGTGACCGCGGCGGGGCGGTGGTGGCATCGGGAACCCCTGAAGAGGTGGCTCAATGCCTGGAGTCCTGCACCGGGCAGTTTCTGGGCAGAGTACTGGCCGGCACTTAGGGCTCACCAGAAGTCCAGAGCCTGCCCTGAGCCTGTCGAAGGGTCGAAAGTCCAGAGTCCAGAGGAATAAGACGGGTCCAACGTCCAAAGTTGATGGACTCGCAAAAAGTCCATCAACGCGTCCGGGGAGGACGCCCAAATCAACGGCTTGCAACGTAAGTCGTTGATTTGTAAGGAAAGTGAAAATGACACTTTTCGCTTTCCGTTGAGCAAAAAGCCGCGAATGGACTTTTTGCGACTATGTCAAAGCCCAACGTGGAAAAGCGGACATGGAGCAAAAGAATGTCATCGCGAGCTGTAACCCATGCGACCTGTCCGCCATAGCCCGTAGGGCGACGGCGGAAGCGATCCCGTAGCGGCCGGAGGGCGCCGTGATGGCCGTTTCAGCTCCCGGCTTCGTTCTTCGACTTCGCCGTGACAAGCCGCACGGGATTGCCGCGCCACGGTTTCACTCGGGCTCGCAATGACTGCAATAATAAAGGTACGCATTAACCGATTGAATAAGGGGCAAGTATAATTTCGCTTCCACCAGGAGGGCCCCCATACTCCCCTACGCCCTTACTTCGATACCCCTGTCTCTGACACCGGGCTTGCTCGAATTGAAAGTGACCGGGAATCCTGGAAGCTGAGAGTACGGGGGCCGGTCCTGGGAAGTGGTCCAGACGCGAGGATACTCGTCCGTGGTTAGTCCTAGCCGCTTTTGAATATCGATTTGCCTTTTGCGAGGTCCTGCAGCGGCACGGCTTCCACCCGTCGCTCAAGAGGAAAACGCTTTGTACCGGGATAGAGTACGATTACACGTTTCAATTTCAGATCAGAAAGGGCGTTACGGATTGAAGGGGTCAGACGCGGTGAGTCGGTGCGTTTGCACTCCAGGCCAAACAGATCATTTCCGCACCTCAGAATAAGGTCGATCTCCGCTCCCTGGTGGGTAGCCCAGAAGAACGCCTCGTCATACGATTCGGTCATCAACACCTGTTCGATGACAAACCCCTCCCACGAAGCTCCCACTTTCGGGTGGGTCAGCAGGCCTTTAAGCGAGTCGATGCCGAGTAACTGGTGCAGGAGTCCGCTGTCCCGGACATATATTTTCGGCGCCTTTACCTGCCTCTTGCGCAAGTTGGCGTGAAGGGGCTGAAGCTGGCGGACCATAAAGGCATCGGTCAGCAGATCAAGATGGCGCCGGGTGGTGGATTCGCTCACGCCCAGGGCACGAGCCGGTTCGGCGGCATTCCAGGTTTGCCCGTGATAATGGGCAAGCATGGTCCAGAAGCGCTGCAAGGCGGTGACAGGCACCCGGATCCCCCACTGCGGGAAGTCCCGCTCTAACAGGGTCTGAATGAAGTTCTTGCGCCAGGCAATGCTGTCGATTTCGCTGTCGGCCAGCCATGCAAGCGGAAAACCACCGCGAAGCCACAACGATTGCTCCGCTTCGGCGCCCAGTTCCTGCAAGGAAAAGCCGCCGATGGTCACTCGTTCCATCCTTCCGGCCAGGCTCTCCGATGTCTGACGCAGCAGGTCACCCGAGGCGCTGCCGAGAATCAAAAAACGCGCAAGGTTCTCCCTGCGGTCCACCAGCACGCGCAGAACCTGGAAGAGGTCAGGACGCCGCTGCACCTCGTCGATCACTACCAGGCCGGTCAAAGGCCTTAGCGCAGTCATGGGTTCATCCAGTCGGGCCAGATTGGATGGATCTTCCAGGTCGAAGTAATTGACGGAGTCCTCCGGAAGCAGTTCCCGCGCCAGCGTCGTCTTGCCGCACTGGCGTGGCCCCGTCAGCACCACGACCCGACTTCGGGAAAGGGCGCTTTTGAGCATGTGTAGTATGGATTTGCGCTCGACCACGGTGCCATATTACCATGAAAATCGTGTATTACAAGAAGGATTTTCATGGTAATTCAATTGCCGGCGCACCGCGTTTCGTCGTTATTCCGAAAGCATCAGTCCCCTGATGAACCGGCGGAGAGTGTTCCCCTCGCCCAGTCCCTCGGCACCAGGTACCAGGTACCAGGTACTTATCCCTTATCGGCCTATACCTCGATACCTCAATACTTCCCTACTCACCTACCTGCCTCTGACACCTGGGCTGGAACACAGGATCAAGGGTCTGGGGTCTAGCTGTTTTGTCACGTTGGACGTTAGATGTCGGATCTTGGATACTGGAGCAGGGTTTGCTCAACATGCCTGACCTGCGTTGCGATAACCCGCAGAATTTTATGAACAACGGGGGCATCACCCCAGATCCTGCTCTGTGCATCCGCCACTTCTCTTGCTGCCGAGTTGATCCGCCCGGTCAAATCACTGACTGTTTTAATCACCAATTTCGAGCCGATTCCCACTGCCTCGGCAAATCGTTCCCAATGGCGCAACTGAATCCACTGCGGTCGATTTTCTCCACCAATTTTCATGGCAAGCTTTTCACTCACACCCTCATATACTTTTGTACACAGCAAGTCGTAAAACGGAGCCAGCCTTATCTCGTCAGGCAACAGCAGAAGCGAGATATTTTTTGCATGGGCATCCGCATTATGGATCAGTGTATTAAACACTGTCCATTCCAGTAATTTCTTTCGGTCAAGGGCAGGACTGGTCGAATATTGTTCGAGAACTTTGAAACAATCGGCAAACGATGGGCCGCCCTCCGTTTCGTACTTTGTTTCAGCCACGAGACCTGACGCCTGGCAGAAGTCCTCCTGGTGCAAACGGTAAACATTTCCGCTTTCGTCCTGACAGCGGTCATAACGGTCAACGACGAACAACTCATCCAACCCTGTTTTTACTGTGACTGATGGAACCTGAAGCCCCAGTTCAGCCGCAAGAGCCATGCAATACACCTCGTTGCGGACACTACCATCGATGCCCTTGATATTCGGCTTCAGAATGTGGGAGCTGGGGAACGATCCCCGTGGGATAAAGATCCTGTTGCCCTTCATATAAACAGGCAATTTATCCTGTGCGCCGGCAAGGGAAAGACGGATTCCTTCTTCCCCGGCCAGAAAAGGACGGTTGGGCAATTCCCTGACAATCTTATGGAGTTCATCTTCGGACAGTTCACGATAGTCACCGTCAGCCACAGGATCGGTATCGGGAGGAAGCAAAGAAACCGCACCGGCACATTCACCACCCAATGCCGCAAGCAAAGCAAATTCATTTCTGGGGGAGATCCCAAGTTTTCGCGCCACAGCCTCTCTCAACGCAGATTCTGGAAGCAGATTTGTGAAGAACGGCCTTGCTGATTCGTCATCATATACTTCTTTACGCAGCGGCAAGGAGAGTGAAAGAGGTGGAACATTGTCCTTACTTATCCACTTCGGATCATATTGGAAGCCGAATCGACCCTTATCGTCGCATTCAAGGCGCCCCACCTTCTCCAACCCCATATAAACAGACAACGCTTTCATCAAAATCTGCTCCTGCGGGGTGTTACGCTGAGTTCCAGGCCGAGGCCATAAATGATCTGAAGCACCTTCCCGATTTCAGCGGATTTTTTTCCACGCTCGACTTCACTTAAAACACGCCTTCCGACACCACACAAGGAAGCGGCCTCAAACTGGGTCAAACCGTCCAATTTCCGTTTGTATCTTATCATGGAACCCAACTCTTCCGATGAGCTTATGGTCCCGTACGGGATAATTTGATCTTTCATACCTACCCCTTTCCATAAATGTTACCGTACGGGTAAATAACACGTATAAAATTAAAAAGGAAGCCTTATGTTACCGATCGGTAACATTTATCTACGGCGACCCTCGTTTTCCCTTACGCCCCTACTCACCTACCTGTCTCTGGCACCTAGGCTGCGTGGTATTTCAATTGCCCAGCGCACCGCGTTTCGTCGTTATTCCGAAAGCATCAGTCCCCTGATGAACCGGTGGGGAGTGTTCCCCTCGCTCAGTCCCTCGGCACCAGGTACGGCGACTTGTCCCCCGAAGCCTACGACGGAGGGGAAAGGTCAGGCCACGGGACCGCTCGGAAGAGGAACTCGCAGGGTATCGGCAGGCCTTGGACTGGATTTTCTCGCGGAAGCGCAAGGTGTCGGTCATACCGGCGGTCATTCAGCGGCTTCACGCCTTCGCTCAGGGAGGTTCTTCCGGCGATGTGGGTGAATGGAAAAAGCGGGATAACGAAATCATGGATATTCTGCCGAACGGCGAGAGAAAAATCAGGTTTGTTCCCACGTCCGCGAAAGACACCCCGAAAATCATGGATGCGCTTTGCTGGAATTATCGGGAAGCCTGTGACGACCAACGCGTTCCACCGCTTTTAATTGTCGCCACTTTCGTTTTCGATCTTCTATGCATCCATCCATTTCGCGACGGGAACGGACGCGTTTCACGACTGGCTACAACGCTCTTGCTCCAGTCACATGGTTTCCAGGTAGCGCGGTATGTCAGTTTGGAATGTCTGGTGGAGCAAAGCAAGGAAGATTACTATGCCGTCCTGGCTGAATGTTCGCAGGGATGGCATGAAGGAAAGAATGAACTTATGCCGTGGTGGAATTATTTCCTGAGCGTGTTGCGACTTGCCTATAAGGAGTTCGAGCGACAGGTGGAATCGACGGAGGCCCGTCCCGCCAAGAGCGACTTGGTAAGGCAGACTATCCTCGCTCAGGTGGAGCAGTTCACTCTGGGAGACCTTGCGGCCCAACTGCCGTCAGCCAGCACACAGTTGATCAAGAAAATTCTCGCCGAGCAAAAAAAACAAGGCAAGATTCGGCTTGCCGGCAGGGGACGAGGCGCTCGCTGGGAAATCATTCATTAGAAGGCAAGGCAAGGTATTACCGACCGGTGTCAACCCCGGTGATGTTCCCTGATTGAAACGTGACTTCTTTTTCTATCATTCGCTTCGCCTGTGCCCCAATGCCAGTTAACGCCGCCCGCACCGGTACACGGCATCATCGACAGTAACGTGAAAAAAGTCCCCCTCGGTATCGAAGCGTTCTGTACCTAGATACCAGCCAACACGAAGGCGACTAGGTACAGTGTATCCGCCGAACCTCGACTCATCTTCCACGATTCCCCCGAAAGGCAACGATTCATAGGCTCCGCCAGACGGATTGCCCCAGCGAATCATCTTCACCATGTGAAGGCGACCAACTGAATCCACCGCAAGTTCCAACGTTGCGGCGTGACCGTGTAAATGAAACTCCGCCTGAGTCTGGTACTCTGAAGACGATGTCCATGACACTTCAGGCCCACAAAGCGCGGAGGGTAACCACACGAGTTCAGCCTGAAGACGGCCCAGTGCCGACCGGCTGATGTCTGGTCCGGAGCCGGTAACGATCGGGATGAGACCCAACATCTTCCAGCGCATCTCGCCTTGGCCATCCAGATAGCTGTCGAAGCCTCGAACAGGCAGACCAAACATCCGAACCGTAGCGCACCATAGCATGCCCCGATCGCGATGGATGACCTGTTCAGCAGTAAAGGGTAGCCAACGACCAAGCTTGATTTCGCCGTGCATGCGCAAGCGGACTATGGTTGCCAAATGTGTGCCATCAACAATCGCGTGCTGCAAGTAGCGGCGCGCCGCGTCGGGCAAAGCGGCCAAGTCTCCATTTTTCAAAATTCCGGCCGATTGAGGCGTTGAGGTCCACAAGTTGTCGAGCACCTTCTTACTGCTTCTCATCGTTCTGCTTGCCATCGCCGCGCCCGGCTGGCTAATCGCCTGAGCTGTGGGGCGCAAGCCGCGTTGCGGCGCTGCGTCCCAACGAACGATTTGTTAGGCCTTGTTTCCACTTTCGGCTGTCCGCTGGAGCGCCTGGTTATGTGCGTTTACGCTACACTAACAATTCATATATTTTATGCACTGACTTCCAGTTTCTAGTGGTAGCCTTAACCCCTAGTTTGTTCTCGAGAAAGGTGTTTGACAGCTTACTTTTCCCGTAGCCATTAGGGCAATATAGGTATACCTCTTTCCCTTTAACAACCAACTTTTCGGGTAAAACAACATAGTTCAGTACATTTGAAATCTTAACTTTATCCGGCTTAGTGCATAGAAACGTTACTAATACCTTTGTACCATCTTCTACTAGATCAACAGGACCAAAAGGACTATTTTTAATAATGTTCCCAATCTCTCGTTTTGTACGAATTTCTACAGACACATGAAATTTGTACTTCTTTTCTATAGCTTCTTCTATCAACGTTTTTATATTAGATTTATTTTTATCACTTGCGTCAAATATTACATTACCACTCTGAATGTAAGTCACCACATTTTGAAAACCCAATGACTCATACAATAATTTCAGCTCGATCATTTTTATCTTCTTTTGCCCACTGACGTTTATCCCACGAAGTATCGAAATATATTTCATGCTTCTCTCTATACCTTAAAGCACATAATGCCCAGCACAACCGGATGGCGATGAAGCGCAGCGGAATCGGCAGTCCGAGTTGATGCTGTTGTTATGGGCAATCTGCTGCGTTGTGTTCAATATATTCAACGACCAAGCCATCTATATGCTTTACTCGCATATTTCTTCCCGTAGGGACCGATTTCGGTTCTTCCAATATGGTTGCTCCCTGTTCCTGAAGGAATTCCTTTAAATCATCAATTGAATCAACCAATAAGGTTACTTTTGTATCTCTGAATGGTTTCAAGTGATTTGTTGAACCTGAAATCAGCAAGAATGAACCAACTGAAGCTAGTTCAAGTCCTTTTTCAGGATATTTGAACCGTAATTTGCATTTTTGTCCAAAAAGATTTTCATAGAAGGAAATAGTGCTATCTATCTCTTCAGGATTTAAGAAAATCCTGGTAAGAACTTCGTAAATTTTCATTTTCTGAACCCCTTAGCCAATTTAGTTTCCTTCTGTCTCTGTTTTTTGGCACATAAGGTTTGAGTTCACCTGCATTTTGGGGTTTAGCGGAAAAATGTCAGGTGCCCCCCTGGAGCCCCACTCTCGCGTCTCTCATGACCGGGTCTCCATTTCATTGACAACCATCTGATATTTTCCGGAAATTCGTGGTTTGATCTCATCAGCATACTGGAAAGAGATCTTTATATCTTCACTGAAGTTGTCCCGGAGGAACCGATATAGTTCATTTTCCGTATCCTGTTTGAAACCATTACCTTTGACGAGTATTATCCTGATGTCATCGTTGGCTTTGTAAATCACCTGGAAACGGACAATCTTTTCGCTGAGCGCCGGGTTCATGAATGCATCACACCAGAAGATGAGTGAGATCATGCGGCCATCTTTTGTGGTAAAAACTTCACCCGTGCGGCCCAGGAGGTTCTCCAGCGTCTGGAGGGTCCTCCCGCAGGAACATTTGTCTCTGTCTCTGGAGACCCTGCCGATGTCCCCCATCCGGTAGCGGATAAAGGGCATGATCGTCGTGTCCAGGGTCGTGACCAGGATCTCTCCAGCGCCATGACCATCCGACATAATCTCTTCCTGCTCAACCAGCAGGACCTCCTGATTGATATGGTAACTCCCCTCAGGGCATCGGCAGGCAATGTGTCCTACCTCCCGTGCTCCATAAATGTTCGTTACGTGACACTGAAAAACTTCCCTCATAAGTGCCTCCTCGTGTTCGTACATTGGAGCTGCCCAGGTAATGATCAGTTCCGGTCGGTAAGGGGCAAAGTCGATTTCATGGTCCTTGACATACCGGGCAAAACCGATGAGAGCGGACGTGGATCCCCAGAATACCCCGGGTCTGTATTCCATAAGGCTCCTGTGGCATATGTCGTAATCCTCCTCCGCAAGGTTGAGCCCGGGCAAGACCAGCTGGTTCCAGAAATATTTCCGGAACAAAAAATCACGGCTGTTGGGCATAAAATCGGTGGACAATCTGGCGAAACGGGCTTCCCTGGTACCCGGGCCGATATCAAACCAGTTTCTGAACCGCAGTTCGTGAGCCCAGTTCATCGCGGTGCGGGAACCATCCTCGTAAAAGACTGTCGGAGCGCCGGTAGAGCCGCTTGAGGTGTTGCGAACCAGACGGTTTTTCCTGAGTGGAGCGAAGGGGATAGGGGCGCCTGCTTTCCGTGAGCCCTGATCGGCAAAGAGAGCCGACTTGACAAACCGTTTGTCCACCATGAGGTGATGATGTTCGATGACATCCTGCCGGGTTACCGGAGGGATGGAACTGATGTCCTCAAGGGTTCTGATGTCTCCGGGCTTCATGCCGATATCATCGAACCTGGTTCGGTAGAAAGGGATCCAATTGTAGGCATAATCGACCAATCTTTTCAGGCTATCGGTCTGGATCTCGGCTAAGCGCTCGGGGGAATACCATTCAGATTTCCTGAATGCCCTGTAGTTGGAAAGGATCTTTTTACGGTTAAAAAGATTGCTGGTGGCCGGAAAAAGAAGGTTGCCAACCAGAAATTCATTTAATTTCCTTGCCGGCTTCATCCGTTTACCCTGGTAAAAGTCCATGTTCGTTCAGCAATGGATTTCTTGTAACATATGTCCGCTATCCCGTTAAAGCCAACCTTGCGGGACAGTTTTCGGTTTGGGGTGTTTGAGAGCAGGGTACCGCCGTAGAATCTCTTGATCCCTCTGTTCTTCAGTTCATCGAAGATATGATAACGTAGAAGGGTAGCAAGGCCTTTTCCTCTGAAATTTCTGCTGACAGTGATCTGCTCGGACCATGCCTCCGATGGTCGAAAGGTCCTTTTCATCTGCACTACGGGCATGAACACGCTTCCGAAGGAGACAAGGTTAAAACCTGCCATCCGGTCATCCTTCTTCGCAATGAGACAGATGGAACCTGATTGGAGTTTTTCAGCGACCTTGCCCTCGATCCATTCCTCCATCGCCTCGATCTGTTTCACGAGCTCATGTTCTTCGGGTTGAACCAGGCGGAATGTAAAGCCTTTGTCGTCATGCTGCATTACTGGATGATTGTCGAGATGAATCCTGTAAATTCTATAGATCCGCCTTTCATAGGCGAAACTGATAAGGCGCCGTGAAGCTTTCGAAACAGTTATTCCCAACCCATGGTCCCGGTAGTTTCTGGTAGTTTTTCTTATGGTCTGAACGATATTCATGGGTAATAATCCGGATTGATCAATCCCGCTCCACGTGTCCTTTCCAGACGGGGTGCGGTTCGAATTTGAGGTTGAAATTTCCCTTGTAATCCTCATAACAATATTCGTTTCCATCCACCGTGACCGAGATATTCTCGACCCTTCCATCATAAAGTGGAATGGCTCTGTTTCCAGTGATTTGAGGTCATTCAACTTCCCTGTTATTCAATGCAATATCGCACTATGCTATCGATGTGAATAGCAGTTGTGTTTAGAAAGGGGATGCCATATTCGTCTTTATTGAGAATCATGGGAAGTTCGGTACAACCAAGGATCAAGGCTTCAATAGAATCTTTGTCTATCATTTGTTTGACTATGGACAAGAGCTCCTCTCTGGTTGATTTTTTTATAACGCCCAACTCAATTTCAGACATGAGCTTATCATGGATGATTTGCTGATTATCTTTTTTGGGAACGACTACCGACATCCCTTTATCGAGAAATTGCTTCTGAAAAAAATCGGATTTCATGGTGAATTTTGTGCCCATGAGGCCGAGTCTCTTTAACCCTAAGCTTTCAGCCTTTCGGCATGTTTCCTCAACTATGCTCAGCATAGGTATAGGAGATCTCGATTTTACCTCATTAAAGACTATATGCGGTGTGTTGGAAGCAATTACAGCAAACTCCGCACCTGCTTTGTGAAGTGCGTTGACCATGTCAATCAACCAACTAGCCAAGTTATCCCATTTCCTGGATTCAAGCAATTCCAGAAGTTTAGTTACATTCGCGCTGTAGATTACGATTTCCGGGGCAGCCAAACCGACCTCTCGTTGCCGAAAGGCATTAATAATTCCCTTATAGTAGTCGATAGTTGATTCCGGTCCCAGTCCGCCAATAATTCCAATTTTTTTCATTAAACACCCCACGCAAAAGGAGACTATTGAACATTTTCTCCCAAGATTAATTTCACTGTACGAAATTTGTCAATGATTTTGAGACGCTTACCTGTTAGACCATTTTACTTATCCCTCGCTTATGACCTGCTTTTTCCCCGTTGAACCCGTCTTCGTCCTGTGGACTACGCCGTGGCGGGCATTGGACGCTGGGTTACTCTTGACACCAGCCCGGACGGCGGATATTCTCTCCTTGGAAGTGCCTAGGGCACTGGTGGCCCTCCTGGACTTCAAATCCAGTGGTCCCGGTTAAAACCCGGGACGGTGGGTTCGATTCCCATGCACTTCCGCCATGTAACATTGACAGAGTCGCAAAAAGTCCCCAACGCGCCCCGCTTGGGGCGCCCAAATCAATGACCTACCACGTAAGTCATTGATTTGTGAGGAAAGTAAAAACGACGCTTTTCACTTTCCGTAGAGCAAAAAGCCACGAATGGACTTTTTGCGAAGTCATCAACATTGTGGATTCGGGTTTTCGGGAGGCTTGACGCAGACCCCCTTTTCATGTAACAAGACACCCCTCCCGCTAAAACATCCGCCGCGGTCGAGTGCGGATAAGATAGTCAATGGAGGCACACAAGATGACCACCTTGATCCTGGGAAAGAAGCTGGGTATGACCCAGATCTTCGATCATTTGGGAAACATCATTCCCGTAACCCTCGTTCAGGCAGGACCCTGCACCGTAACCCAGGTCAAGACCGATGGAAAGGAAGGTTATAATGCCATCCAGATCGGTTTTGACGACAGGAGTGAAAAGCGGACCAACAAGCCCGATCTCGGGCATTTCGCCAAATCCGAAAGCACTCCGAAAAGACATCTAAGGGAAGCCAGGGTTCCCGATCCGGAGTCCTTTAAGCCCGGGCAGGTTATTACCGCCGGGATATTCCAAACGGGCGACTTAATCGACGTCACCGGCACCTCCAAGGGAAAGGGGTTTGCCGGGGTTATGAAGCGGCACGGTTTCAAAGGATTCAAGGCATCCCACGGCACCCATGAGAGCAAACGGGGTGGCGGATCAATCGGCGCCGCGGCGTATCCCGCCAAGGTCTTCAAAGGTACCAAGATGGCCGGCCGGATGGGCAATCACGCCGTGACGGTTCAGAACCTCCAGGTGGTGGACGTCCGGGAAGATCAGAACCTCATTGCCATCAAAGGCCCTGTTCCCGGAGGAAAAAACGGTCTGCTCATCATCAAAAACGCCATGAAGAAACCCCAGGCTCCACGTCATACCCCCGAGAATGAGGACCAGGGGGAAGAATAGCCCCTCCGCGCATCATGACCCCTTCACAGTTGCATCCCGGCAGCAAACCCGTTATTCTCATAATCGACGACGAGGAGTTTTACAGGGCCACGCTCAGCGACGCGTTCCGGGAACAGGGATACAGAACCTTTGTGGCGCCTGACGGCAATGAGGGCTTCGTACTGTACAGGAAGATTTTACCGGACGTAGTCATTCTGGACAGGATCATGTCCCAATCAGGCGGAACCCGTTTTCTCATGTCCGTGAAGGGTCTTCCCAACAGGAAGGAAGGTTTGCTTGTCGTCTACAGTTCAACAGTCAAGGAAAGTGGAGGAACTGTCCGGGAGAGCGGCACTCAACAGGGGTTTTCAAAGGTAGTGCACATTTCCAAGTCCACCCCGCCTGATGAACTGCCTGGACTGGTCCAACGTGTAGCCACATCTTCTTAGGGAGGGTTTCCATCTGGAAGACTGTCGGGGAGCTCCGACATGTCCCCGGGTGAGCGGAAAAAGAAGGGGGAAAAAGATGTTTGGATTCGGTGTTTCGGAACTGGTAATCATCCTCGTTATCGTCCTCGTCATCTTCGGGGCGGGAAAGCTGCCCGAAATAGGAGCCGGCCTTGGGAAGGGCATTAAAAACTTCAAGAAAGCCACATCTGGAGAAGACGAGATCGATGTGACCCCGGAAAAGAAGGAGATCGACGAGGGAGAAGAGAGCGAAAAGGGCAAAAAGGAAAACAGCAAATCCTGATTTTGTCCTTCATCCATCCTTTAAACGATGTAGAAAACCACGCCCCGGGCGTGGTTTTCTATTGACACAGGCATTATCATATTCTAATAATTACATTATCACGATAAACAAATTCAGTTCATCCGGTTAATGCGTACCTTTATTATTTTACTGTCATTGCGAGCCCGAGTGAAACCATAGGCGCGGCAATCCCGTGCAAAGCTGAAAAGGCCGTCACGGCGCCTCCGGCCGCCATGGGATCGCTTCCGCCGTCCGCCCTACGGGCTATGGCGGACAGGTCGCATGGGTTACAGCTTCCGCCGTCGCTCTTCGAGCTATGGCGGGACAGGCGCGATGACAAATGGTGGGATACGGTCCTCATCCAGGTACTCATTTCCAGGATGGTCCACAAATTTAATGACTTCTCGCAAAGTCATCAATGCACTCACTTAAGGGCGCGCAAATCGAAAATTCACGATGGCCTGTCTTGAAGGGGTAACTGGAGCGCCGCGGAGGATATCGGCATGGAAGAGGATAGAGGAACCCAGGCGGAGTACCTTAAGGCACTCGCCCACCCCACACGCATAAGCATTCTGGAGATGCTGCAGAAGGAAGGACGCTGCGTCACCAACATCGGGGAGAAATTGAACCTGAAACAGTCAAACATCTCCCAGCACCTGGGAATTCTGCGGTCCCGGGGCATCCTGTCCCTCAGGCGGGAGGGGGGGCATTCCATCTACTGCATCAAGGACCCAAAGGCCCTG
The DNA here is from genome assembly GCA_013151915.1 of Deltaproteobacteria bacterium. Taxonomy (NCBI): domain Bacteria; kingdom Pseudomonadati; phylum Myxococcota; class Myxococcia; species Deltaproteobacteria bacterium. The sequence continues at coordinate 41,511 of JAADHJ010000002.1, read as the reverse complement.
AAGATCCTCTCCCTGCTTCAGAATTCCTGAATTTCAGGCTACTCCCCTTCCCGGGAGATGGCGTTGAAGGTGAGCACCACCGTCAGCGGTTTCCCGTCAAGGTAGAATCCGTCCAGCGCCAGGATCACATTTTTTCCCATGGATTCCGGCCGCTGGAACAGGAACATTCCCTCCAGCGTCTTGCCTGGTTTTATCCTGACCACCCTGTTCAAGGTGAGTTTCTGAAGGTCCTGCAGAACCGTCTTTCGGCCCGAGCCCGGTGGAAGGAGCATATATAGATCAGAAAAATCAACGGGAGACAGGTTGTTCCAGCCGCCATCCATAAGATTGGCTTCACGGGGGTTGAAGTCTACGGGGAGTGAAGCTCCGTTGGTAATGGTGAGCAGAAAATAATCCAGGGGCAGTTCCTGCAGCGTGTTGGATAATCTCTCGTATCCCTTTTCCCGTAGCGTTTCCGCCAGATGTTTTTCGTCAAGGTAAACGGCAGCGACTTTCACTCCGTTGACGATCACCACACGGGATGCCGAAAGGCTCCCCTGGGCGACCAGACGGTAGTCTTTAACAGGTTTCGATGCGCACGAAAGAGTAAAAACCATGGCCAGAGCCGCCAGACAGGCCAGGCCTCGACATGAATTCCATTTTCCATAACTGAAGATTGTCATATATCCCTCCCCCTCACATAATCTTCCAGGCGGTCCAGTCCCTTCCTGAGATTTTCCAGGCTGTTGGTGTAGGAAAACCTGAGGTGTCCCTCCGCCGCAGCTCCGAAATCGATGCCCGGTGTTACAGCCACCCCGGCCCTGTCTAGTATATCAAAAGCCAGGTGGTAGGAGTCATCACCAAGATGGCGGGTATCGACGAGGACGTAGAACGCCCCCTGTGGATCGACAGGGATCTGGAAACCTATCTCCTTCAGGCCCTTCAGCAACAGGTTTCTCCGCTCTCCATATGTTTCAACCATCCGTCGGGCGTCCTCTCCTCCCTCCTTCAAGGCCGCGATACCGGCCCACTGGACAAAGGAGCCCGCGGAAATAAAAAAATTCTGCTGAATCTTCTGCATGGGCCGCACGAACCGTTTCGGGACGATGACGTAGCCCAGGCGCCACCCCGTCATGGCATAGAGTTTGGAAAAACCGTTGAGGACAAAGGCCTCCGACGTGTACTCCAGGATGGAGTGTTCCCTGTCTCCATATACCAGGCCATGGTAGATCTCGTCAGATATCACCAGCGGTCCCAAGGAAGCTACCTTCGCAAGGGTTTCCGGGGGCATGACGGCCCCGGTGGGATTTCCAGGTGAATTGATAAGGATGGCCTGGGTTCTTGAACCAAGTTTACGGCCCAGATCTTCAAGGTCCAACTGGTAACCGCCCTGCGCCGTCACGGTGGTAAACACGGGGCTGCCGCCGAGGAAAGACACGAAGTTTGGATAACAGGCGTAGTGAGGATCCGTCATCACAACCTCGTCTCCAGGTTCCAGAAGCGCCGCGAAGACCAGAAAAAGGCCGGGAGAGGTGCCGGATGTGACAACAATCTGGTCCGGACCGACGGAAACGCCATACCGGCGATCGTAGTGCTCGCAGATGGCCTCCCTGAGTTTGATCAGGCCGAGGCTGTGGGTATAGTGCGTCTCTCCGTCCCTGAGGGCCCTAATCGCGGCTTCCCTTATGCACGAGGGCGTATCGAGGTCCGGTTCACCCACCTCCATATGGATAATGGAACGCCCGGTACGCTCGAGCTCCTGGGCGTGTTCAAGGACATCCATCACGATAAACGGCGGCAGCTTCTGGGACCGTTTCGATGGTTCACGGGACATGGTGTCTCCCTTGAATGACATTAAAAGAAAGGTTCAAAGGTTCAACGGTTCAATGGTTCAACGTGCTCGGAGCTTTCGTTCCTCGGGTTCCTGAAAGCAGGGTCTAGGATCTTGGGTCTGGGGTCTAGAAAACCTCAATGCTTTTACACATCGATACTCCGATACCTCCCCGCGTCTCCGCTTCTGCCTTGCCCTTCGCTGGACTCTGGACTCTGGACTCTGGACTCATATATAATGGTACGTTACGGTGGGGAGTGGTGTCAACGAAAGGGATTACCGCCGCGTCCTGGTTCCTGGGTCCAGCGAGGGAAAGAACGTCCACCAAGGACTGCTGACAGGGAGAAAGGGAATCTGATATGGCTTTCCGTTTCTGGAGGAGAGTAAAGATCGCACCGGGGGTGACCAATGAGCAATAACCTCCCCTTCGTCTTGGCCGGAGATTTCCCGGTTGGCACACAGAAAACCGGCATCGGTTAAAGTGGATTTCTTTGAGAATAGAGGAGATAAATAAAATGGCGCCTGCTTATTATCATGAAGGCGGATTCCCCCCTGAAAAACTTGAATGGGAGCATCTGATTCCCCTGATCGGGCCGGCCAGCGCTGCCGTAGCCCGGTACGATGGGATATTGTCGGCTGTTCCCAATGCCTCCGTATTGCTCAGCCCGTTGACGACCCGGGAAGCGGTTCTCTCCTCCCGCATTGAAGGGACCCAGGCAACCATGGGAGAAGTTCTGGAATATGAAGCCGGAGGCGACTCGGATAAACTGTCTCCGGAACGCACAGCCGACATCCACGAAATTCTGAACTATCGCCAGGCCATGCGGACTTCCGAAAGCATGTTGAAAGATCTTCCCCTTTGTCAGCGAATAGTTAAAGAGTCACATCGGATTTTATTGACCGGTGTGAGGGGTCATGGAAGATCCCCGGGCGAATACCGCAAAACGCCCAACTGGATCGGGCCCCCCGGATGCTCCATCGAAGAGGCGCGGTTTGTGCCGATTTCCGCAGATAAACTACCGAAGGCCATGAGTTCCTGGGAAAAATACCTGCATGCGGATGCGCCGGACCGCCTGATACAACTTGCCATTATCCATGCCGAGTTCGAGGCATTGCATCCTTTTCTGGATGGCAATGGCCGGCTGGGGCGCATGCTGGTTCCGCTTTTTATGTACCAGGCGGAAATGATCAGCAGCCCCATGTTCTATATCAGTGCGTATCTGGAAGCCCACCGTGATGAATATTACGAACGGCTGATGCGAGTATCAAGTGAAAGTGCCTGGACAGACTGGTGCATTTTTTTTCTGAAGGCTATACGGGAACAGGCCAACGAAAACCAGCGTAAGGCCGGGGATATTTTGAACCTTTATGAGCAGATGAAATCGAAATTTGTGGATCTGACCCATTCCCAATATGCCATTCTCGCCCTGGACTGGATATTCGAGCGGCCTATTTTTAAAAGTACAGATTTTGTTCGGTCGGCAGGCATTCCGAAACCAACTGCATTCAGGATTCTCAGTGTATTGAAAAAAAATGGCATATTGAAAGACATCCGCCAGGCAAAGGGAAGAACTGCGGCAATATTCATGTATACTGAATTGTTAAACATAGCAGATGGATACGATGCATTTTGATTCTCATGGATTACCGAAAAAGGCATTTGATTATTATTAATATAATAATATGAGAAGCAATGCCTTGTGTAGCTATTCCATGAGACACAACATCGGGATGGGGATGGAGCATATACCCCCGGTGTCAGAGACCGTGGTGGAATTAAGAAGTCATTGAAAGCGTCGTTGAATCAGGCTGGGCTTTACGGAAGCAACTGTCAAGAAATTCTTAACAGTTCGCCGGGCAGGGAACAGGGCCGTTCGGCGCAAGCTGGATTTTTACAATAGCCATTTCGTAGAAACTAAAGAGGAATACGGTTAAAAAGGCATGGCTTTTCGTTTCTGGAGAAGAGTAAAGATCGCACCGGGGGTGACCATGAACCTGAGCAAAGCGGGTGGGTCCCTCTCGTTCGGGCCACGCGGCGCGAAGTTCACCGTCGGGTCCCGCGGCAAGCGGGCCACGGTGGGTATTCCGGGAACGGGGCTCTTTTACACCTCGACTTTTACAGGCGGGAGGTCAGGCGGAGGAAAAAACGCATCCTACGTCGCTCCGGCCGTCCCAAAGGTCAGCGCGGAAAGCCGCCTGACCCTTGGCTTCTTCAAACGGTTCATCACACCGGACGACGAGGAAGTCCTGGTGGACGGTTGCCGGGAGTTGGTCCTGGGGGATGAAGACAAGGCGCTTGAGCACCTCGAACAGGCGGCCCACCTGGCCGACGGAGCGTACCTCGCCGGCTTTATGGCGCTCAGGTACGAACGGGCCCTCGTGTACGAGGAGATGGGTCAGCGCAAACGGGCGCGAAAGGAATTCGAGAAGCTTTACGCCGATGACCCCGACTATGGGGACGTGGCCGCCCGGTTGGGGCTGTAGCGCATACCCCCGGTGTCAGAGACCATGGAATGAGTTTTTAGCGCAATAATGATTGTATTGGGATATCCATTATCCACATAAAAGCGAACCCGAATATTCCGCCTGCAAGAGCCAACAACCAAAATCTTTGGTTAAGGAACATCTTGTCGCGATTCCCTTTCAACCCCCAGGTTAGGGTTTAGTCTTAGATCTATCAGCGGAAATCAGCGTGTATCAGCGGCCAATAAGCCTTATGAAGTCGGTTCATCTGGTTAATGCGTACCTTATTATTTTGTTGTCATTGCGAGGAGCATCGAGGGAAACGAGAGTGACGCGGCAATCCCGGGCGGAGCTGAAAAGCTTGTCACGGCGCCCGTTTTTCTTCCCTCTGGACTCCATGTCTCGACGAAGCCCGAAGGGCGAAGGCGGATGGACTCTGGACACTGGACTGCTTTATCCTGTTGGACATTGGACATTGGACCTGTTTTTTCCTCTGGACTCTGGACACTGGACTCTGGACTGCTCTATCCCATAGCTCGAAGAGCGAAGGCGGATGGACTCTGGACTGCTTTCCCCCGTTGAACCCGGGCTTAAGGTACGCATTACCGGATGAACCGATTTAATAGATATGCTATACCTATCAATAAATTCAATAGTTCAATAGCCAGACGTTGCGGAGATTGAAATATCAACCCCAAAATCGGGGGATTTATCACGAGGTCGTCGACAATGGCATATTCATTCCATGAAAGGCTCAAGGAGAAGACCCTGCTCTGTGACGGGGCCATGGGGACCATGCTGCAGTCCTCGGCCCTTCAGGTGGGACAGTGCCCCGAGGTTCTCAACATCCAGAACCCTCAGACCGTTTCCGCCGTTCACCGTGCCTACATCGAGGCCGGCGCGGACATTATCGAAACAAACACCTTCGGCGGAAACCGGATCAAGCTTTCCTCGTTTGGAATCGACGACCAGACTGAGAAGGTCAACGCCCGGGCTGTAAGGATCGCCCTGGAGGCGGCGGCCGGTCGGGCACTGGTGGGCGCGAGCATCGGCCCCACGGGGAGATTTCTCAACCCGGTCGGCGACCTGGATTTTTCCGAGGCTTTCGATGTTTTTCGTCAGCAGGCCGACGCGCTCATCGAGGCCGGGGCCGACCTGATCCTCCTTGAGACCTTTACCGATATCAAGGAGCTGCGGGCCGCCGTCATCGCCGTCCGTTCCCTTTGCCAAATCCCCATCGTCGCCATGATGACCTTTGAACCTGTCGGGAAGACCCTCCTGGGGACATCCCCCGAAGCGGCCGCGGTGACTCTGGATGCTCTCGGAGTGGACGCGGTAGGTTCCAACTGCGGCCTGGGCCCCGAGGGGATTCTTGACATCCTTCGCCGCATGGCTTCGACAACGGAGCTGCCCCTGGCCTCCATTCCCAACGCCGGCATGCCCAAACTGGTGGATGGGAATACGATTTTCCCGGCAACACCGGACCAGACGGCGGATACCGTTGAAGAGCTGCTGGGGATCGGCACGGGAATTATCGGGGGGTGCTGCGGAACCACGCCGGCGCATATTTCGAAACTGCGCGAGAAACTCGACCGGTCCGCTCCCCGGGCTCCCAGAACTCTGACCGACCCGAAAGCGACCAGGCTTTCCTGTCGTCAATCCGTCCTCTTTCTGGGGGGCAACAGCCCGATTCGGGCCATTGGAGAGCGGCTCAATCCCACAGGTAGAAAGGCCCTCGCGCAGGCCGTCAAGGACGGAAGAATGGATCTTTACCGCGATGAGGCGCATGCTCAGGTCGAGGCGGGGGTCAACCTCCTGGATATCAACGTCGGGGTTCCCGGCGTAGATGAGGCCGCCGCAATGCACGAGGCGGTCCTCGTCGTTCAGCAGTCCTCCCGCGTTCCCCTGAGCCTGGATTCCCCGCGCCCCGAGGTAATCGAGTCGGGGCTGAAAGCCGCTGACGGAAAGGTCCTCATCAATTCGGTCACCGGGGATTCCGAAAGTCTTAAAAAGGTCCTTCCACTGGCGGTGCGGTACGGAACAGCCGTCCTGGGTCTTACACTCGATGAAAGGGGAATCCCTTCCAGGGCGTCAGACCGCGTGGCCATTGCCCGACGAATACTCCGCGAGGCCGTCAAGGCGGGAATGAATCCCGCCGACGTTGTCATCGACTGTCTGACGCTTTCCGCCGGGGCGGAGCAGGAATCGGTGTTCGAGACCATCAAGGCCCTGAGAATGATCCACGATGAGCTGGGACTAAACACCATTTTAGGGATCAGCAACGTGTCGTTCGGGCTGCCGGCCAGGGAAAACCTTAACGCGGCCTTCCTCGCAATGGCCGCGTCGGCAGGCCTTTCGGCCGCCATCATCAATCCTTTCCACAAAACATCCATGGCAATCATGGGCGCCTCACGGGTCATCCTGAACCAGGATTCCCAGGCCAGGGAATATATCCGGATTTATTCCGGACATGACGGGGGGGCGGCCATATCCCGGCAGGAGGAGGGTACCTCCCCCGAGGAGAAGCTTTCAAAATCCATTATTCATGGGGACCCCGACCAGGCGCGCAAGCTGTCCCGGGAACTTCTCGAGGGGGGAGCTCTTCCCATGGAGATTGGTGAAGGCATTCTTATCCCGGCCATGTCCGAGGTGGGTGCCAGGTTCGCCTCCAATGAGTATTTTCTGCCCCAGGTCATCATGTCGTCCAGGGCGATGAAAGCCGCCTTTGAACCGATCAAGGAAAAGCTCAAAGGCGAGGGTCTGCCGGCACGCGGACGTATCCTTATGGCCACGGTCGAGGGCGACATCCATGACATAGGTAAAAACATAGTCATTACCCTCCTGGAAAACCACGGCTATGAGGTCTTTGACCTTGGGAAAAACGTTTCCGCGGAGAAGATTGTCCGGACGGCCAAAGAGGAAAAGGTCGACGCTGTCGGGCTCTCGGCCCTCATGACAACCACCATGGCCAAGATGAAAGAGGCCGTCCATGCTCTGAAAACGACGGGAATCGATTTTCCCGTGTTGATCGGAGGCGCCGCGGTGACCGAGGATTTCGCAAAGGAGATCGAAGCGGACGCGTACGCCGGGGACGCCACGGCGGCGGTGGGCATTTTCCAGCGCCTTCTCGATGAAAGGAAAAAACGGTGATGGGCCCACGAAGAGTCCATAACCCGGGCGAGGGCTTTAGTCTTGACTTTTGACCTTCGACAGATACGCGCACTGAGCGCTGTTGCGAGATACGGCGGTTTTTCAAAGGCATCCAGGGAGGTGGAGATAAGCCAGCCGACCTTAAGCACGCACATCCAGAATCTGGAAAGAGAGTTGGGCGTCAAGCTATTGGACAGGGCCGGCAGAACGGTCACCCTGACGCCCGCGGGCGCTATTTTCGTCGATTACGCCGACAGGATTCTGAGCCTTTGCGGGCAGGCGAGTCAGGCCGTCAGCGCCTTCATGGGAGAGATCAGAGGTGAGGTGGGGATTGCCTCCAGCACGGTGCCCGGGGAGTACCTTCTTCCACGTATCCTGACCATTTTCAGCCGACGTTTTCCAGAGGTCCAGGTCAATCTTGCCGTCGGCGATTCGCAGTCCGTAATGGAACAGGTCCTCAGCGGCAGGTCCGCCTTCGGCCTCGCAGGGACCCAAGCCTCACATCCATCCCTTCATTCAAGCCTTTTCAGGGAGGACAGGATCATCCTCGTGGCCGGACCCGATCTTGTCGAGAAGAACGGTATTCCTCCGGTTATTGACAAGGTGGGTCTCCAGCGCATGCCGCTCATACGAAGGGAATCCGGCTCAGGGACCCAGATGGCGGTGGATGCAGCGTTAAAGGATTCGGATATCAAGCCTGAAAAGCTTCGTTGGATCGCCACGCTGGGCAGTACCAGGTCCGTACTCGAGGGAACCCTCACCGGGATGGGGGGGGCCTTTCTTTCCCGTATGACAGTTGAGAAAGAGCTGGTATCGGGAGAGCTCATCGAGATGCACACCCCGTGGCTGGAGGTGCGGCGTGGGTTTTTTATTGTAACCCATCGATCAAGGAGCCTTCTCCCGGCCGCCCAATGCCTTCTGGAGAGTCTGACCGGGTCGTCCCGCTGAATATGTTCGTCGGGTCTTGAAGTAATGAACAGGAGTTATATAATCAACCCCAAAAGGGACGGGAACTTTGAGGGCAGGTATGACACCAGATGATCATCGGATATAACACCGACATCAAACGCGGTGGCACGGTCTACCATGTCCAGACGGAGGATGGCGGCGAAGAACACCCGGTAATTGTAAGCCTGGTATACCAAGGCGGGCGGATCCTAGCATCCAGGAAGACAAACTACACCGAGATCCTCGGCACTGAAGGTTTTCTGACCCGGTTGCGGATCATGCTGGAGGATCAGCATCGGGCCATGATAAGGGCTGTAAAAACCGGGTCCATATCCGCCTCCACCCCCCCGGCTCCTTCCGTATCTGCTTTCTGGTCCCCACCGCCTGAGCCCCCCCCTCCAGACAAACCGGCGGACATGAAATCGCCTGACACCGCCCCGGGGCCGACGCGTTCCCCTGAACCTTTCAGGGAGAAAAATCTCGACCAGGTGATCCTTGAATACCTCGCCTCCGAGATGGATGAGGAATGAGGAAAGTAAAAATGACACTTTTCGCTTTCCGTGGAGTAAAAAGCAGCGAATGGACTTTTTACGACACTATAGAATGATGGGCTCCACGACGGAATGATTCAGCTATTTCACGTCAGCAAATATTACCAGAAAGACGTGCCCGCTCTGCACGAGATGAACCTCCACGTTCCCAAGGGCGATTTCGTTTTCATTACCGGTCCAAGCGGGGCGGGGAAAAGCACACTCCTGAAACTCATTTTCGCCGAAGAAAGGCCGACAAACGGGCAGATACTTGTCCATGGCCGCAATATCGCGCGGCTGCCTAATTCGAAGATCCCGATGTTGAGAAGAGAGATCGGCGTGGTATTTCAGGATTTCAAACTTCTGCCCAACCGTAATGTTTTTGAAAACGTCTCCCTGGCTCTGGAGGTGCTTGGTATCCCCAGGCGAGAGATCAGCCGACGGGTATGGCTCGTCCTCAAGCGTCTTGGTGTCCACCACAAGATGAGGGCGAATCCGTTGACCCTTTCAGGAGGGGAACAACAGCGGGTGGCCATCGCCCGGGCCCTGGTCAACGAACCCCTTATCCTCATCGCCGATGAGCCTACCGGAAGCCTGGATAACGAGGCCTCCCGGCATATCATGGATATTTTTTCCGACGTGAACGCCCGGGGGACCACCGTTATCGTAGCGACCCATAATATTGATATGGTCAAGAACATGAGCAGGGACGCCATTCATCTGGAAAATGGAAGCATTGCGCGGGGAGGGGCACCCTGAACCGCCTCGTGTCTTCCCTTTTCAGGGCCATAGCCAACCTCAGGCAAAGCTGGGTCAGCAGCGCGATAACCACCGGCATAATCGCGATAAGCCTCCTGATGGTCGGCAGCTACCTCCTTTTGGACCACAATCTCAACGGCGTCCTTAAACAGTGGAAGAAGGATGTCCAGATAACCATCTATCTGAGGGACGGCTTCAGCGCTTCGGATGTGAACGCCCTGATCGACAGGGTGACGGGGTTTCCTGAGATGGAATCGGTAACCTACGTCACCAAAGAGCAGGCATTAAAGGAGTTTAAATCCATGCTCGGAGGGGAGAAAAATCTCCTTGAGGGCCTGGGCGAACAGCCTCTTCCAGCCAGCCTGCGTTTAACGCCGCGCAGCGAATACCGAAACGTGGAGGGGGTCCGTTCCATACTCTCCAGGATCGGGGACGATCCATTGGTAGAGGAGATCGCTTACGGAAAGGAGTGGCTGCAGCGTCTGGAAAAGGTCATGGAAGTGATCAATCTCATCGCCGCGATCCTGGGCGGCATCATCTGCCTGGCGGCTATTTTTATCATTTCCAATACCATCAAACTGACGGTTCTGGCCAGGAAAGAGGAACTGGAGATCATGCGGCTCGTCGGCGCCACGGAGGGGTTCATCCGCACCCCGTTCCTCATAGAGGGGCTGATGCAGGGTCTCGCCGGTTCCGCCATTTCCATCGGGCTTCTTGTAATTTTATACCAGGTTCTTGTCGCCAGGATCGACTCAACGGTTTTTCAGATCCTTGGAATCGCCTCTCTACGTTTTCTCCCTCCTGTGGCCGTCATCGCCATCCTTGTTGGAGGCATGGCGTTGGGAGGGGTGGGAAGCCTGGCCTCCGTAGGGAGATTTTCCAGATGATTCGGCGGCCTTTCCTCTCTTCAATCTCTTTGTCCGCCCTATCAGCCTTTCTCCTGTTCGCCTGGATCATGCCTGCCAACGTCGCCGGAAGGGACACCAAAGGGTCAATCGAGAAGAGCAGGAAGGAACTTCAGGCAGTTGAGAGGAAGAAGGATACCGCGAAGGAGAAAGTGCGGCAATCGAAGAACAGGGAGAAGACAATTCTCGGAGAGCTGGAGGCGTTGGACCGGGATATCGGGGACAAGAAGAGAAGAGTCGGTCTTCTTCGGCGGAAGGAACGGAAATTACGCGCCGACATCGCTCGGGCGGAAGAGAACCTGAGGTCCATAGCCAAAAAACGGGAGGCGGCAAAAAACCGGCTTCTGGCAAGATCCATCGCTCTTTACAAAGCAGGTAATGTAAGCTATTTAAAGGTGGTTTTAGGCTCCAGCGGGATTGATGATCTGACACGCCGGCTGTACTACCTGAGAAGGGTTTCAGCGTACGATTCCAATCTTTTCCATCGCGCGGCCGATCTCTATCATCAGGGGCAACAGGAGGAGAACCGACTCCTCGAGGAAAAGAAACGCCTGGCCGGCACGCGCCGGGACCTGGAATCCGATCTTTCGGTTCTTTCTCGAAAAAAGCGGTCCAGGGGTATCCTTCTGGCGTCTGTGAGGAATGACAGGAAAAAATATTCCCGCCTTATCAGTGAATTGGAGGCATCTTCCAAACGGCTCATTAAACTCATAGAGGCTCTCAACCAGCAGGCCGAGACCGGTGAATCCGCCTTTCCAATGCTCAAAGGCGCTCTGAAGCGTCCCGTCTCGGGCAAAATCATGGTGGGTTTTGGAAAGAACAGGAACGCCAAATTCAACACCTTCACTCTGTCGAGGGGAATCACCATCCGCTCGTCGGAAGGAACGCCCGTAAGGACCGTCTTCAAGGGGAAAACACTTTTTGCGGACTGGTTCCGGGGATACGGCAGGATCATCATCCTGGATCACGGGGGGGGCTATTACACCCTCTACGGCCACCTTTCGGCCATCAACGTGAAGATCGGCCAGGAGGTTGACACTGATGAGGTAATCGGCCTCGCCGGAGAGAGCGGTTCCCTGGAAGGTCCCGCCCTCTATTTTGAGATCAGGCACCACGGGAAACCGGTGGATCCCATGCCATGGTTTTCCGGTGGATGAATAACAGGAGGAAAAGATGAAGCGCTTTCGCTGGGGAAAAATCGGGATTCTGGTCACTCTGCTTTTCCTGTTCGGCATATTGATAGGCGACCGCCACCCGGTTGCAGACGTTCAGGCCTTTGCCGGAACCGGTGGATCATCCACCTACGACCAGATCAAGATCTTCTCTCAGGCCTTTTCTATCGTCCAGCAGAACTATGTGGACGTCCCTGACAGCAAGAAGATGGTGCGTGGGGCCATCAAGGGTATGCTGCGCACTCTTGATCCACACAGTTCATTCATGGATCCGGACATGTACAAGGAGATGCAGATCGACACCACCGGTGAGTTTCAGGGGGTCGGCATCACCATCGGAATCCGGGAAAACATCCTGACCGTGATAGCCCCCATTGATGATACCCCCGCGTTCAGGGCTGGAATCCTGGCCGGGGACAAGATTGTCAAGATCGAGGGCAAACCTACAAAAGATATGTCCCTCATGGAGGCGGTAAAACTCATGAGGGGGCCCAAGGGAACGAAGGTCACCATCACCATCGCCCGCGAGGGTGTAGACAAGCCCATTGATTTTACCATTACCAGGGATGTCATCCCCCTTATCAGCGTCAAGACAAAAGAAATCGATGACGGCATAGGGTACATCCGGATCACCCAGTTTCAAAAGAAGACCAAGGATGAATTCGACGCGGCCCTGCGGAAGATCCGGAAGGGCAAAAAGGATTCCTTCAAGGGGCTTATCATAGACCTCAGGAACAATCCCGGCGGCCTCCTGATGTCTGCCATAGACATTGCCAACAGGTTCATCGGCTCCGGGCCCATTGTCTCCACAAAAGGACGCTTGAAGAACCAGAACTATTCCTATAATGCCCAGAAGAAGGGAACGGAGCCGGATTATCCCATCGTAGTTCTGGTAAACGGCGGTTCCGCGAGCGCCTCCGAGATCGTCGCGGGCGCCCTGCAGGATGATAAAAGAGCAATCATAATCGGGACGACAACCTTCGGAAAGGGGTCTGTGCAGACTATCTACCGACTTGGTGATGGAGCGGGCATGAGGGTCACGACCGCCAAATACTACACTCCCAGCGGACGTTCCATTCAGAATACGGGTATTGAACCTGATATTGTCGTCGAAAACCGTTCAGGGAAGCCCGAAGGCCACATCAGGGAAAAGGATCTCGCCGGACATCTTGATAACGAACAGTTAAAGGGGAAAAAGGAACCATCGAAGGGAGATGAATCCGCTTCTCACATAAACATGATCCCAAACAACCCCAAGGACGATGATCAGCTTATGAGAGCTGTAGACCTTCTGAAAGGCCTGAACCTTTTCAGGAACAAACAATCGGCTGGAATTCAGGGAACATCGGAGTAACCAACTGGGCAAGAGATCGTCTGGCGGCGCAAAGAGCCGAGGCAAAGGTAAAAACAAAAAGGAGCGGAAGGCAGTCTCCGGTTGGGTAAAAGGAAGTGAAAAGGCTTTACTGATCGGTGTACTGCTGGCCGCACTCTTTTTCCTGGTCCTGTTCTTCAGGCCACCGGCGGCACCGCCTCCCCCTCTGCCCCCAATACCGGTACCGGTCCCCGTACCCCCGACGAAAGTCAATGTTTTTTGCATCATTATCGATGACCTCGGGCATAACCGCCCGGCGGCCGCCCCGTTTCTGGAGCTTGACCAACCTGTCGCACTCGCATTTCTTCCCATGCGGCCACACTCGAGGGACCTCGCCCGGGAGGCCCATGAAGCGGGGAAGACGGTTCTCCTCCATCTGCCGATGGAACCTGTGGGGTATCCACATGTAAATCCCGGAAAAGGGGCCGTCCTCGTCGGTTTTAATCCCGATGAAATCGAGCGGACCATAACGAATGACCTTGATGAGTTTCCTTTCGCGGTGGGGATAAATAACCACATGGGGTCAAAAGCCACGTCTGACGAACGGACCATGTCGGCCGTTCTCAAAGTCATCAAGAAAAAAGGGCTGTTTTTCATAGACAGCAGGACCTCTATCGACAGTGTCGCCTACAAACTCGCCAGCGGGATGAAAATGTCCGCCGGCGAAAGAGACGTGTTTCTTGACAACAAACGGACGCCCGAAGACATTGACATTCAGGCCGGGGAACTTCTGGACAGGGCCGAGAAAAGGGGCTGGGCCATCGGCATTGGGCATCCCTATCCTGAAACGGCGGAAGCGCTGAAAAGGCTGGCTGAAGAGGCCCGGCGACGGGGCATTCGTTGGGGCACGGTGGAGGAGGTGCTGGCTCGTGCTGATTCTGGGAATTGAGACATCCTGCGACGACACCGCCGCGGCCGTCGTGCGAAATGGCAGGGAAGTCCTGTCCTCCATCGTTTCATCCCAGGACTCGATCCATGCCCCATATGAAGGGATCGTCCCGGAGATGGCCTCGCGCTGCCATCTTGAGCGCATCGATAGTGTAGTGGCAGCCGCCCTTGACGAGGCGGATACGAACCCCGCGGAAATGGAACTTATTGCCGTAACCGCCGGTCCCGGTCTTCTTGGCTCCCTTCTGGTGGGGCTTTCCTTCGCCAAGGGGTTATCGTTTTCCATGGGGCTGCCATTGGTCGCAGTGGATCATATCCAGGCCCACCTGATGACCATGGATCTTGCAGGGGGGACTCCGACCCCGTCGGTGGCTCTCGTCGCCTCGGGCGGTCATACCACGCTGTTTGAAATCGGTCCCACGGGCTCCATCAGATCCGTGGGCAAGACACTGGACGACGCTGCGGGCGAGGCCCTCGACAAGGCCGCCAAGTTGCTCGGCCTTGGTTACCCGGGTGGGCCGGCAGTGGAAAAAGCCGCTCTGAAAGGGAATCCGGAAGCCTTTGCCCTGCCCCGCCCCCTCGTGGGTAAGGATAACCTGGACTTTTCCTTCAGCGGCCTTAAAACCGCTCTATACACCTATCTCCTCCGGAATGGGTACCTGGACACCGGCACGAATGGAACAGACCGGCCGCTTCCGGGCAGCGCTGACCTGGCCGCGTCATATCTTGCTGCCGTAATAGATGTCCTGGTGGCAAAATGCAGGCAGGCCGTGAGAAACTGCGGGGTAAAACATCTGGTCGTGACAGGAGGGGTGGCCAGGAACAGTCTCCTGAGGACCCGTATGGTGGATGCAGGATTGCGGGATGGGTTCAGTTCCCATTTTCCGCCCCCTTCACTGTGTTCAGATAATGCCGCCATGGTGGCCGCGATGGGATACCGGATGCGCGACCAGGCCGGAATGGACATCCTGAGCTTAAACGCATATTCTACCAAATCGCTTCGGGCCCGCGGACCCGTTCGAAAGGGACAATAGCAGATGAAAATGCTCTCACTTTCTTTTCTTTTAACACTTTTTCTCGCAGCCTGTACGACGCTCCCGGTAGAGAAGGGAACACCGCCGCTCCCTGAGGGACACCCTCCTGCGAGCGCATACCCCGAATCCGGCCACAGGGGAATAACGGACCGGCAATCGGATGCCTACACCCATTTTATTATGGGGATCATCGAGTCCGGGGCCGGACGGCGTAACGAGGCCATCCTGGATTTTGAACAGGCCGACAAACTCGACCCTGAGTCTGACACCATCCTGATGGAGCTGCTCAAACTCTACCTGGACGTGGGGAGAAAGGATGAAGCCTTGAAGACCGCCCAGCGGATCATGAAAATCAATCCGAACAGGGCGGAAGTCCATACTTTTATCGGCAGAACTCTCGCGGAAAAGGGCGAGATGGCTGAGGCTGTAGAACATTTCAAGAAGAGCATCGCTCTTGACCCGGAAGGTATAACCCCCTACATCCTCCTCACCGAAGCTTACGAAAAGACAGGGGATTGGGAAAAGGCCCTGGGAACACTGCAGAAGCTTGCCTCTCACGAAAACCACGCTGCTATCGCCTACTACTACATGGCACAGCTCCACGCCCGCAGGGGAAACTCCGATGAATCCCTGAAGTCACTGCAAAAAGCTATCGAGATCAATCCTTCCTTCCTGTCGGCCATCAGTCAACTCGCAAAGATCTATGAAGAGCAGAACAGTCTCGACAAAGCCGAAAAACTTTACCGGGATTTTTTGAAGACCAACGGGAAAGAGAACAGCGTACGGCAACTCCTGGTGCACCTGCTCGTGAAGGAGGAAAAATTCGAGGAGGCGAAGCAGGAGATGGAGATCATACTTTCCCAGGAGCCGGACAACAGTAACGCCCTGCTGATGATGGGTCTGGTAAACGCGCAGGAGAAAAATTTTGAGGAGGCCCTCTCCTTCATAAAACGGGCAAAGGCATTGTCCCCTTCAAGTTACGAGATTACCATGGAGGCGGGGACACTCCAGAGGGAGCTCAAACGTTACGACGAGGCAATCAAGACGTTCCGGGAGGCCGCGCTGCTGGCACCGAACCGTTACGAGCCCCACTTCTACATGGCCGTCGTCTACGAGGCCATGGGGAATCCCGCAAAAACCCTGAACCAGCTACAGACGGCCCTTTCATTGGAACCGGGAAAAACTTCTATCATAACCTTCACGGCACAGGTTCTGGCGGACATGAAGAGGTACGATGAGGCCGTTGCCCTGCTTGAGGAGGGTGTGAAGAAAAATCCCGGCGACACCTCTCTTTTCTACCAACTTGGGATCATGTACGACCGCAGCGGAGATTTCTCCAAAACCGAGGCGATCATGCGGAAGATCATCAAGTTGGATCCATCCCACTACGATGCCTTAAACTACCTCGGCTACTCGTGGGCCGAAAAGGGGATCAACCTTGACGAAGCCCTCGAATTTGTAAAGAAAGCGTTGGACATAAAACCCGACGCCCCATACATAATGGACAGCCTCGGCTGGACCTACTTTCAGATGGGCCGTTACCCGGAAGCGCTGGAGTACCTCCTGAAGGCCCAGGAGAAGATGTCAACGGATCCAACGGTCCTGGGACATATCGGCGACACATACCGGAAAATCGGGAAGGTGGACAAGGCGGTGGAATACTACCAACGCGCACTGAAGACCGACCCTGATAATGACCGTATACGCGAAGAACTCCGTAAACTCGGTCAATCCCCCGCCGGTCAATGAGGACCCGCCTCCGCACATATATCATCCTTTGCGTCACCGCCATTCTCCTGGCCTCCTGCGCCCCGGCCGAATTAAGGCGGATCAGATCTGTCGATCCCACTCCACTTCTCAATATCCTGAAGGACCGCTCCCGTATGGCAGGGGCGTTCGCGACAACCATGCAGATGAATTTCACGGAAAACGGCAGGCACTTCCAGGGGAAGGCCTATCTGCTTGTTTCCCAGCCTCAAAGCTTCCGTCTGGAGGTTCCGGGAATCCTGGGAAGCACCCTTCTTCTCATGGTCGGCGACGGTGAGAATGTCTGGGCCTACTACCCAAGAGCCGGCGCCGCATACCACACCTCAGCTCACGGGATGGACCTCTCTCCCTACCTACCCTTCCCCTTTCCCCTGGATCCAGCCTGGATCCCTTTCCTGGTGACAGGATCACTGCCACCCGGCTCTGACTACTCCGAGGCCACGGCCTATGAATTGAAATCGGGGAAGACGGTACTTTACCTCGATGTTCCGGATTGGGGGTCCCTGCGATACATTTTTGGACATGGCGCCGTCCCCTACCCGATGGAACTGTCCGCTCAGGTCAAGGGGGGAACGATAAGGGTCGTCAACTCCAAAGACGCGCCGCATCTGCCTGTCCGGTTCCAGTTTCGGTCGGATACGGCCACACTTAAAGCAGAGCTGGAGGACTCCAGGGTTTTGAAAACCATCCCGCCGGGGGCCTTTTTGCGCCCAATCCCCCAAAACATCCCTGTGCGTGACCTCGAGATCGAGCAATGATAAGGCTCCTCGCACCCGCCAAAGTGAACCTGACCCTCCAGATCCTGAACCAGCGCCCGGATGGATATCACGACATAGAAAGCCTCGTTCAGAAGGTGGATTTCTACGACAGGATCACGCTTGAAAATTCCCCCGATGGGCGGATCACGCTCCGGTGTAATGATCCCACACTGCCCATAGATTCCGGGAACATCGCCCAAAGGGCTGCTGAGCTGCTCCGGGAATCGGCCGACATTCCGGCCAAGGGGGTCCGGATCCATCTCGACAAGCACATCCCCCACGGGGCCGGCCTCGGGGGGGGCAGCAGCAACGCGGCTGCCGTACTCCTGGGCCTTAACCATATATGGAAGCTTTCCCTCGACCGGGATGTCCTCCTGGGCATTGCCGAACAGCTGGGTTCGGACGTCCCCCTGTTCCTCCATCCATCACCGGCGGTCATCCGTGGGAAGGGGGAGATTGTCAAACCATCCGATCTCCGGATTAACGCTGTCTTTGTCATTGTCTATCCCGATGTAGCGGTTTCCACCCGGTGGGCTTATTCCAATTTCCGTTTGACAAAAAGCCCGGGGGAATATAGGATTTCTCCACTTTCCAGAGCCATGAGGGGAGAGTTGTCCCCCGACATGTGGGGTGGGTTCCTCGTTAACGACCTGGAAACTTGTGTTTTTGAACGTTTTCCTCAGGTCAAGAGATGCAAGGAAGTGTTAATCCGACATGGAGCAAGGGCATCTTTGATGTCGGGGAGCGGTTCCGCTGTTTTCGGGCTTTTTGAAAACATGGGTGACGCAAAAGAAGCCGCCCGGAAGATAACGAGGTTGGAAAGGTTCGATGCGATCGTCGCCCGAGCCGTTTTTTCGTAGATGCCGGTGATCCGGAAGACTGTCTTGATGAGACCTGCAACGGTTTCTGATTTGGGGTTGATGACTTCGCAAAAAGTTATCAAGGCGCCCACTTAGGGGCGCGCAAATCAATGACTTGCAGGGCAAGTTGTTGATTTGTGATGAAAGTGGAAATGACACTTTTCGCTTTCCGTGGAGTAAAGGAGTAAAAAGCCATGAATGGACTTTTTACGACCCTACCAGAATTGAACCTCCGGGTTTCAAAATACGACAACAGTGAAAGGATGGTGTGGGGATGAATATAACGGATGTAAAGGTATTCCCGGTGGAGGAGGAGAAACTGAAGGCCTACGCCACGATCACTTTCGACAACTGTTTCATCGTCAGGGACCTGAAGGTCATCAGCGGAAACAAAGGTTTTTTCATCGCCATGCCCAGCAAGAAACGTAAGGACGGCACCTTCAGGGACGTGGCTCACCCCCTGAACAGCGAGACCAGAAAAATGATCGAGGAGGCGGTCCTCAAGGTGTACGAACAGGAGGCGGAAATCGTCGTCGAGCCGGCTGGACCCGAGGTGGATGCCGCACCGGATTCCCCTCCCGAGGTGGATGCCGCACCGGATTCCCCTCCCGAGGTGGATGCCACA
This sequence comes from Deltaproteobacteria bacterium, assembly GCA_013151915.1. NCBI lineage: Bacteria > Pseudomonadati > Myxococcota > Myxococcia > Deltaproteobacteria bacterium. Next base: position 22,470 of record JAADHJ010000002.1, on the reverse strand, counting down.
CCGGATTCCCTCCCTGACGTGGACGCGAACGTACCGGAGGACACGGCAGAGAAAATCATCCCTTCGGATACGGAGACAAGCGACCCAACGCCCGTCGAGAATACGGAACCGGAAAAGCAACCGACCGATAACCCGACCATCGAGCCTTCGGATGACCCGGAAAAGGCGTTCAGCTACGAGGAATAAAGACGGCCCCATCGTTTTTTCGGAGGGGACACTCCAAGGGCCAGGGGCGCAGAGGATAACAACTCTTCCTGGGGCGTCGACAAATGGTAAGTCACGGGACTTTGGATCCCGCATTTGTAGGTTCGAATCCTACCGCCCCAGCCAGATAAACGACATGACCGGCACCAACGGCACGGAAATATCATGGCAAACAGAATAAAGCTGTTCACAGGAAACGCAAATCCTGAACTCGCACAGTCTATCTGTAATAACCTGCACGAGCCCTTGGGGAACGCAGTGGTCCGTGAATTTTCCGATGGGGAGATCATGGTTGAGATCTCCGAAAATATTCGGGGAGAGGACGTGTTCGTCATTCAATCCACCTCAAAGCCCGGGAACAGGACCCTCATGGAGATGTTGATCCTCATCGATGCTCTCAGAAGGGCATCCGCATGGAGGATAACCGCGGTTGTTCCCTATTTCGGGTACGCGAGGCAAGACCGCAAGGTCGCCCCCAGGGCCCCCATAACCGCCAAACTGGTGGCTAATCTAATCACCGTTGCCGGAGCGGACCGGGTTCTTACCATGGATCTGCACGCCGGTCAGATACAGGGATTTTTTGATATTCCCGTCGACAACCTCTACGCGGCCCCTGTTCTTCTTTCCTACCTGGACGGACTGCGTCTGGAAAACACCGTGGTCATTTCACCCGATGCGGGCGGGGTTGAAAGGGCGCGCGCCTTCGCCAAGAGACTGAAAGCCGGTCTGGCCATTATTGATAAGAGAAGAACCGGACCCAATGTCAGCCAGGTCATGCATATCGTCGGGGACGTGGAAGGAAAGGATGTCGTCATTGTGGACGATATTGTTGACACCGGCGGAACACTGGTCCAGGGTATGGAATCCCTGTTGAAGGCGGGAGCCCGTCGGATATTTGCGTGTGCCACGCATCCGGTCTTTTCCGGATCCGCTGTTGGAAGGCTTGCCCGGTCTCCCGCTGAACGGATCATCGTTACGGACACGATACCGCTGCGACCTGAAGCAATGAAGTGCGACAAGATAGTCCAGTTGAGCGTGGCCGGAATCCTGAGCGAGGCAATCCGAAGGACACACAACCACGAATCGGTCAGTTCCCTCTTCGTCTGAAGGGGTTAAAAAGGAGGAAATACCAGCATGCCGGCTTTAAAACTTTTTGCCGAGATCCGTGAGAATTCCGGAAAGGGCGTTGCCCGAAAGCTTCGTCGGGATGGAAAAATCCCGGCTGTTCTTTACGGCCAGGGCGAGGCCACCACACCTCTCGTTCTGAATTCCGAGGAACTGTCGCACCTGCTCTCCGGTGGTAAGGCGACGACGAATGTCCTGAAGCTTCAGATCGGGGAGGACACAAAAACAAGCGAAAAAAATGTCCTTATCAGGGAGATTCAAAGACATCCCTTCAGGGAGTATATCTATCATGTCGATTTTCAGGAGATCGCTCTGGATGAAACACTCACCGTCAAGGTTCCGGTGATACTCCTGGGTGACTCCAAGGGGGTCACGATGGGCGGCAACCTTACGTTCAACCGGAGGGAACTGGAGGTCTCCTGCCTTCCCGACAGCATTCCCGAGTCCATCACCATCGACATCAGCGACATGGACATCGGCGACTCCGTCCACGTGGAGTCAATCGTGCCGCCCGAGGGCGTCATCATCCATCACGATGTCAACTTCACTGTCCTTACCATCGTAGGAGCTGTCGCCGAAGAGGAAGAGGAGGTTGAAGCCGCCGTCGAGGAGGAATCGGCCGAACCTGAGGTTATCAGCAAAGGCAAGGATGAGGAGGAAGGTAAGGAGGATTAGAAGTCAATATCCTCTTGACCGACCATCTGTATGTGGCTTATCGCTGGGCTGGGGAATCCCGGCCCAAAATACGAGGGGACGCGTCACAACCTGGGTTTTTGGGCATTGGAACTCATCTCGCGAAGATGGGGAATTCCCTTCGCCCGGCATTCCGGGTTCATTGACCAGGGCCAAGGCCGATACGGCACGGAAGACATCCTTCTGGTAAAGCCCCTTGAATATATGAACAGGAGCGGTGAGGTTCTTGAACCCCTCGTTCGCAGAGAGGGGATTGAGATGAACCGCATTGTTGTTATCTTCGATGACATGGATCTCCCCCTGGGCACCGTGCGTTTCAAAAAAAGGGGAGGCAGCGGCGGACACAGGGGTATGGATTCCATTATCCGTCGTCTTGGATCCGAAGACATCAAAAGAATCAGGCTTGGAATCGGCAGGCCGGGAAACACCGGGGAAAACGTAGATTACGTTCTCTCGAAAGTCACCCGGAAGGAATCTCCCGTTGTGGGCAGAATGCTGGAGACCGCCGCCGACCTGGCTGAGAGGGCCATCTCCGAGGGGGAGATGGACACTGTCACGATGAATTTAACAGAAGCGGAGGAGGAGCTATGAGTTTGACTACCCTTGCCCCCCTATTCGGCATCGCAGGTTTGCTGTTTGCCATGGGGATCTACAATTTCATCAAGAAACAGCCCGTCGGGACCCAGACAATGGCGGAAATCGCCGATATGATCCATGACGGTGCCATGGTCTACCTGAGGCGTCAGTACACGATCCTGATTGTCTATATCGTCGTGGTATTCGCACTTCTCTGGTGGAAACTCGAGGTGCAGACCGCGCTGGCATTCCTGGGCGGGACCACCTGCTCCATGCTGGCCGGCTACTTCGGGATGAACGCGGCAACGAAAGCAAATGTCAGGACCTCCCAGGCGGCAACCGAGAGCGGTCAGGCCAAGGCACTGAGCGTTTCCTTCGCAGGTGGGGCCGTCATGGGCGTATCGGTGGCAAGCCTCGGGCTTTTCGGGGTCGGGATCGTATTTTTCTTCTTCGGTGATCCGACCACGGCCAAGTATATCAATGGATTCGCAATGGGTGCCTCGTCCATTGCCCTCTTTGCCCGTGTCGGCGGAGGTATCTTCACCAAGTCGGCCGACGTCGGCGCCGACCTCGTCGGCAAGATCGAAGCCGGAATCCCCGAGGACGACCCGAGGAACCCGGGAGTCATAGCCGACAACGTCGGCGACAACGTGGGAGACATCGCCGGAATGGGCGCCGATATATTCGAATCCTACGTCGGTTCCATGATCGCGACTATCGCCATCGGGGCAACATCTATTTCCATCGCTCCCGAAATGCGACTAGGCTACATGGAGCTGCCCATCCTCCTCGCCATGGCGGGCCTTGTGTGCTCCGCAATCGGAATTCTCTCCATCAAGATCCTGGAGAAGATGTCCCCCCAGGCAGCGCTGAGATACTCGACCTTTATCGGAGCGGGCCTGATGCTGGTCTCGGCCTATTTTCTTGTTGGGGTCACCGGAGTTAACTCCGGCATCTTTTACGCCATTCTCTCCGGCACCCTGGCGGGAATTCTCATCGGTCTTATTACGGAATATTACACTTCGGCCAAACCTATCCGCCGGATCGCGGAAGCCAGTCAGACCGGACCGGCCACGAACATCATCACGGGCCTAGCAGTCGGTTACGAGTCAACGGCCCTGCCCATCCTGGTCATCGCCATCTCCATTTTGCTTGCGTCCAAAATGGCATCTCCCGAACCGCTGTACGGCATCGCCGTGGCAGCCGTGGGGATGCTGGCAACCGTAGGCATCACCATGTCGGTTGACGCCTACGGACCCATCGCCGACAACGCCGGTGGTATCTCGGAGATGGCCGGCCTGGGACCGGAGACAAGGAAGATCACGGATAGTCTTGATGCCCTTGGAAACACTACAGCCGCCATCGGGAAGGGCTTTGCCATCGGTTCCGCGGCCCTGACGGCCCTGGCCATGTTCGCCGCCTACGCATCCGCGGTTGGCCTGAAAAACATCAACCTTATCGATCCCACGGTAGTCGTCGGCATGTTCATCGGCGGGATCGTTCCTTTCCTGGTCGCCGCACTGACCATGACCTCTGTGGGTAAAGCTGCTTTCACAATGGTTGAGGAGATTCGGCGCCAATTCCGTGAAATCCCCGGCATCATGGATGGCACGGGCAAGCCTGATTCCGCGCGATGCGTCGACATTGCGACCAAGGCCGCCCTCAAGGAGATGATCCTGCCCGGCGTCATCGCCATCATCACTCCCCTGCTCGTCGGGCTGATACTCGGCAAGGAGGCCCTGGGAGGAACCCTTGCCGGGGCGACGGTTACGGGCGTTTTCCTGGCCCTTTTCATGTCCAATGGCGGCGGCGCATGGGATAACGCCAAGAAATTCATCGAAGAAGGCCACTTCGGAGGTAAAGGCTCAGAACCCCACAAGGCCGCAGTCGTCGGGGACACCGTGGGCGATCCCTTCAAGGACACCTCCGGACCCGCCATGAACATCCTGATCAAGCTCATGTCGGTGGTCTCCCTGGTGCTCGCGCCGCTCTTTCTCGCGGTGACCCCTCTTATCCATTAGGTCGGTCCGCTTTCAATCCGGCTCTGAATGCCGACCCTCAAGGGGCCGGCATTCAGAGCCTTCCTGACTAACCCCTGGTTTTCCCCTGCGCAACCCTGCCTGATGACTTTTTGCAAGTCCATCTTGATTAGGTTCCGTAATTGTGCTAGAAATTTCCCAACATACTCAACGTTGATGACTTCTTGTGAAGTCATCAACGCGCCCATTAGGGGGAACATCAACTCCTTGCTCCCATTGCCGGAACCACCCGGTGGGTGGGGGCTGAAGCCCGAAAGGAGAAAATCTGCGTGAAAGGCTACGAGACAGTAATAATCCTCCACCCCGATCTCACCGAGGAGGAGGTGCAGGGTACCACTGAACGGTTCTCAGGCGTAATCACCGAACAGGGCGGGGAAGTACGCAAATCCGATATCTGGGGACTCCGCAAACTCGCCTACAAAGTTAAGGGCCATGTCAAGGGAAACTTCGTCTGGCTCCTCTTCACGGGAACCCCCCCAACCATTGCCGAGCTTGAGAGAAACCTGCGGATTTCCGAGCAGAGCATCCGCTTCATGACCGTTCGGGTTGAGGATATGGACGCGGCGGAGAAGATCAGGCCTCACCTCCTGGACGACCCGACTTTATCCATACGGGAAGGTTATAATGGCAGATTTTAACCGGGTAATCCTGATGGGACGCCTGACGCGCGATCCTGAACTGAGATACACACCAAACGGGACGGCGGTAGCCAACCTTTCGCTTGCCGTCAACCGCCGTTGGAAGGGGGATGACCAGGTTCGGGAGGAGACCAGCTTCTTCGACATCGTCGTGTTCGGCAAACAGGCGGAAAACTGCAGCGAATATCTGGGCAAGGGACGCCCGATATTGATCGAGGGACGTCTCCAGCAGCGACGGTGGGAAACCGATGATGGACAAAAGCGGAGCAAGATCGAGGTCGTGGCCTCCAATGTCCAGTTCCTCGGGTCCGGGAAATCCGACACGAACCGTTCGGAAAAGGGAGGCGATGATTCGCCCCCTGAGTTTGACGATAAAGACATCCCCTTTTAACGCACGTCACAAGAGAACATATTGCCGACAGGAAAAATAATATGAAAAAACATTTCATAAGGCGACGAAAGGTCTGCAACTTCTGTGTGAACAAGGTTGATCACGTCGATTACAAAAATGCCATCGCCCTTAAAAGATATATTACCGATAGGGGTAAAATCCTTCCCAGCAGGATTTCAGGCAACTGTGCGAAACACCAGAGAATGCTTACGCACGCCATAAAAAAAGCCCGCAACATCGCCTTTTTACCCTTCACGGTTGAGCGCTGAGGAAACCGTGCTGGAGGCATCCCACAAGGGGATTATCTCCCTGTGGCTGCGCCTCCTGGGGTTTGCCCTGATTCCCCTTTCAGTCCAGGCGTTCAGCCCGCCGCTGGGGGGAGCCCTGGCTGTCCTTATCCCCCTACCCCTCGCCTATGGGATGAAACGGCGAAACGTTCCGGAGGGCATGACGGCCGTCGCGGCCGTCGCGTTGGTCGTTTCGGTTGTCCAGGGTGTCGGGCCCGGCCTGTATTTCCTGGTTGAGACCATTCCCATGTGTCTGGGTATCTACTGGGTCTCAGGTTCCAACAGGCAGCCCTATATCTCAGTGGTAATGGCGGTGGGTCTGGTGGCCGCATCCGCCCTGGCGGCGCTTGTCATCTACGGAGCCGTTTCCGGGGAAGGCATATCGGGAGTTTACGAAAAGACCCTGAACCAGATGGGCCTGATGATGAAATCTCTCCCGTCCGGAGGCACCGGTGGTATCTCCGCCGAGGATAGTGCGCGCATTGCCTGGCTTCTGGAGATCTGGAAGCGCATGCTCGTCGGGATTTGGCTGTCGACACTGATCCTTTTGATCAGCGTCTACTCGTCGGTTATCAGGAGATGGCTCCAGGTATCAGAGGGCACCGCCGGGGACACGCCCAACTACTTCTCCACATGGGCGCTCCCGTTTCCGTTTGTGGGTGTCTTTGTCGGCCTGGCATTCATGGTGCTGGTCAGTAAGGGAACCATCAGGGATGTGGGCCTGAACGCCCTGTTGCCGCTTGCAACTCTTTACGGAGTTCAGGGAATGCTGGTCATGGGCCATTTATTTGCCCGTTATTCACTCCCGTTATTCCTCAGGGCGCTTGTCCTCGCTTTTCTGGCCATGCAGTTGCCAATGGCCCTGATGCTGACAATCGCCTTGCTTGGATTGTTCGACACATGGTTTGACTTCAGGCGACGGTTTCCCCTCGGAGAGGGTACCGCCCCCCCATCAGATGGTTGAGACGATCACCATTTTGTTAGCTGTGGTTCACCAAACGGACAGAGGAGACAGACGATGAAGGTTATACTTTTGGAAGACGTATCCAGCCTTGGCAAAATGGGAGATTCGGTGGAAGTCCGGCAGGGCTATGCCAGAAATTACCTTATCCCCCGTAAACTGGCGGTTCAGGCCACGTCCAGAAACATCAAGTCTCAGGAACACCAGCTGCAAGCCCTTCAGAAAAAGGTTGAGAAAACACGTACCGATGCCCAGTCGATTGCTGAAAAGCTTTTGGGAGTTTCCCTGACGCTGACCAGAAAGGCCGGCGAGGCTGGAAGGCTTTTCGGATCCGTAACCAACATGGACATTGGAGAAGCCCTGGCCGCCGAAGGGATAAATATTGACCGGAGGGATATCCTGCTTGAGGATAACATCAAGGAACTTGGCGAATTCGAGGTATCCATCAAGCTCCACCAGAATGTTTCCGCTACCGTCAAAATCGCAGTCGTCGGGGAAGCGGAAAGTGAAGCTCAATAAAATGCCCCATGCCTGACCACGTTGATCCAAGGAAAGTCCCCCCTCAGAACCTGGAGGCGGAAAGAGCCGTCCTCGGCGCTATTCTTCTGGACAACGAGGTCATTTTCACGGTTTTGGAGGTCCTTGATCCCAACGCCTTCTACCAGGAGGGCCATCGAACCATCTTTTCCTCCATGCTCAGCCTCAATGAGCGTGGCCAACCCATCGACCTTGTAACCCTCACCAACCGATTGAGATCAGACGGTCTCCTGGAACGGGCGGGTGGAGCGGCCTATATCCCTTCCCTGGCCGAGGCCGTGCCCACATCCGCCGGGGCCGCCCACTATGCAAATATCGTCAAGGAAAAGGCCATCCTCCGGGCTCTTATCACCACTTCCTCCGAGATTGTCGAGGAATGCTTCGATTCCCCCGGCGATGTCGATGAAATCATTGATGAAGCTGAACGCCGTATCTTCCAGATATCCGACAGGAGGATCGGCGCCACGTTTTTCTCCATCAAGGAGATCGTCAAAAGCAGTTTCAGAACCATTGAGGGCCTTTACGCCCGCAAGGAACATGTCACCGGAGTCCCTACCGGGTTTAAAGATATCGACGATCTGACATCCGGGCTGCAGTCTTCCGACCTGATTATCGTAGCTGGTCGCCCCTCCATGGGCAAGACCGCCTTCGCCCTCAATATCGCACAGAACGCCGCGTGTGCCGGCAAACTCAACGTGGCCATCTTCAGCCTGGAGATGGCCAGGGAACAGCTCGTAACGAGGATGCTGTGCTCGGAAGCACGCATAGATGCTCACCGTCTGCGGAGTGGGTATCTTGGGGATACCGACTGGCCCAAGCTGACGCGGGCCGCGGGCCTGCTGTCGGACGCCTCCATTTTCATAGACGATACCCCAGCTCTCAGCGCCATGGAGATGCGGGCGAAGACGCGGCGGATGAAAGCGGACAAGGGGCTGGATCTGGTCATCGTTGACTATCTACAGCTGATGCGCGGCAGAGGGAGAATCGACAACAGAGAACAGGAGATCTCCGAAATCAGCCGTTCGCTCAAGGCCCTTGCCAAGGAGTTGGCCCTTCCCGTTGTCGCCCTTTCCCAGCTAAACAGAGCGGTGGAGAACCGGCAGGATAAGAGGCCCATGCTGGCTGACCTGAGGGAATCGGGCGCCATCGAACAGGATGCCGACGTTATCTTCTTTATCTACCGGGATGAATTCTACGACAAGAATTCGGCGGACAAGGGCACCGCTGAAATCATCATCGGCAAACAGCGGAACGGCCCCGTGGGCACCCGAAAGCTGGCCTGGCTCGACAAGTACACCCGATTCGAGGACTTCACTAACCGCGAGACTTTCTAATAATTCCATGTCGCATTCGAAACCGCCGACACATGAAAACACCGCCTGCTGGGTTGAAGTTGACCTGTCCGCCCTGCGCCGTAATTTCAGGCTTGTCCGCCGCCGAATTCCTCCCGACACACCCGTAATATCCATTATCAAGGCCAATGCCTACGGCCATGGGGCGGTACCCGTCGCCAGGGCGCTTGTCGAGGAAGGCGCGTCGATCCTGGGAGTGGCCAACGTGGAAGAGGCCCGGGAGCTGCGCGTGGCGGGTATTTCCGGCCGGGTGATGGTCATGGGAAGAACTATTGAGGCCGACCTGGAAAAAGCAGTCAGGTGGAACGTGGAGTTGACCATCCCACACACCCGGCTTGCTGAAAAGCTGTCTGAAATAGCCGTCGGCCGGGGCCGCAGGATGAAGGTCCACCTGAAGGTGGACACCGGCATGTCCCGGCTGGGCGTTCCATGGCATGACGCACTGCAGGAGGCAACCGCCATTCGGGGCCTGCCGGCCCTGGAAATGGTGGGCGTTTACACCCATTTTGCAAATGCGGACCTCGCCGACACCGAGATGACCAGGATCCAGATCGAAAGGTTCGAGGAGGTCCGGAACAGTCTTCGGAAATCCGGGTTCCCGGGAAACCTCTACCACCTGGCCAATTCAGCCGCTGTCCTTACCTCCAGATACCCCGAAGGCACCGGCGTAAGGCCTGGAATCATGCTGTACGGGGCAGCGCCTTCCCCTGACACCGCCACCGGCGAACTGTCACCCATCCTGACGTGGAAGTGCCGTGTCATACAGGTCAAGGACATCCCTCCCGGGACAGGGATCAGCTACGGACATGATTTCATCACCTCCCGGGACAGCCGGATCGCCACCATCGCCGTTGGATACGCCGACGGATATCCAAGATCCCTTACCAACTGCGGACAGGTTCTCCTTGGAGGAAAACGCGTCCCGGTGGTGGGGCGGGTGACCATGGACATGACCATGGTGGACATTACCGGGATCGACGGTATTTTTCCGGGTGACGAGGCGGTGGTGATAGGGCAACAGGGGGATGTGTCCGTAACAGCTGAGGAAATCGCAGATCTTTGTCATACCATCAACTACGAAATATTCTGCGGCATTTCCAGCCGGGTCCCGAGGTTCTATCACGACGAAGGATTAAAAGGCACGTAGAATCATGAGACTTGCCTCCCCCTTCGAATGGATCGGTGAACTGAGCCTTACATATCTGGAGGAAATAGGGGACGGCTTTCTTCTGCTCGTGAGGGTCGTCCGCGGCGTCTTCCATCGGCCGGTTCCCTTTCGTCTGACAATCCAGCAGATGGAGGAGGTGGGGGTCAGGTCCCTTCCCGTTGTCCTGATTACGGGTCTTTTCACCGGAGCTGTTCTGGCCCTCCAGACCTTCAGTGGATTCAAGAGGTTCGGCGCGGAGGGCCTGGTAGGAACCGTGGTCGCCCTGTCAATGACACGCGAACTGGGACCCGTGCTGGCAAGCATAATGGTGGCAGGCCGCGTCGGCTCGGCAATGGCGGCGGAACTGGGAACAATGAAGGTGACGGAGCAGATCGACGCCCTCGTCACCCTGGCCACAGATCCGGTCCGCTACCTGGTCGTGCCCCGCTTCATCGCGGCAATGATCATGCTCCCTTTTCTCGTGGTGTTCGCCGACCTGATAGGCATCATTGGAGGCTACCTGGTCTCCGTGACCATTCTCGGGACCAGCAGCGCCATCTACGTCAACCGGACCCTCCAATACCTGGAATTTTCAGACATAACAGCCGGTCTCTTTAAAGCCTCCATCTTTGGGATGATCATCGCGCTGGTGGGATGTCACATGGGGTTTCATGCCAGCGGAGGCGCGGAGGGAGTGGGAAGGGCCACTACCAGAGCCGTGGTGGGGGCATCCATCCTCATCCTTATCTTCAACTATTTTCTCACGGCTTTCATGTTCTGATGAACGCACGGCCGAAGATAAAGGTCAGGGGCCTGGTAAAATCGTTTGGGGAAAAGCTCGTCCTCGACGGCGCCGGCCTGGACGTCATGAAGGGCGAAAGCCTGGTGGTAATCGGCGGAAGCGGGGTGGGCAAAAGTGTCTTGATCAAGTGCATCATCGGGATTCTGAAACCCGATGCGGGGGAAATTGAGGTTGACGGTGTCTCTATCATCGGTCAACCTCCCGAAGAGATGGACCGGATGAGAAGGAAGTTCGGGATGCTGTTTCAGGGAGCGGCTCTCTTCGATTCCCTCAGGGTCTGGGAGAATGTCGGGTTTGCCCTGATCCAGCAGTCGGGCCTCAAGGAGAGGGAGATCCGGCGGATCGTCGAGGAGAAGCTCGGCAAGGTGGGCCTTTCCGACATTCTTGATCTCTTTCCGGCCGAGCTGTCCGGCGGCATGCGCAAAAGGGTGGGACTCGCCAGGGCCATTGCGACGGAACCCGAGATCCTCCTCTACGACGAGCCCACAACAGGTCTGGACCCCATTATGGCGGCCACCATCAATGACCTCATCGTCCAGCTCAGGGAGGACCTGGGAATTACTTCAATATCCATTACCCACGACATGACCAGCGCATACAAGATTGCCGACCGCATCGCCATGTTGTACAAAGGAAAGATTATAGAGAGTGGAACGCCGGAGGAGATCCGGACAACCGGCAACCCCTACGTTCAACAGTTCATCAACGGCAGAGCGCAGGGGCCCATAACCGAGGAACTGGAAAATTGATGGACTTTTTACGCGGTTGTCAAAATTAGAGCGAACTTAACACGGAGAGAAGTACATGGCAAAATTCAGCGCTGAAGCCCGCCTGGGAATCTTCGTAATCGTCGGCTTTGCCATCTTCGTTTGGGGCACCATGAAGGTGACCCAACTCGGGGAAAAAAACGGCTATGAGCTGACGGCCGTCTTCCACGACGCAAGCGGCCTTGAAATCAATGCGCCGGTGAGGATGGTGGGGGTTAACGTGGGCAGGGTGAAGAACATAGATATTGTTGAGCGCCAGGCCCAGGTCACCATGGTCATCGAAGAGCGGTTCAGCGTGGATCGTGACGCCTCCCTGTCCATCAAGAACCAGGGGATTCTGGGCGACAAGTACATACAGATCGAGCCCGGGACCGCGAAGGACTATTATCGTCCCGGCGAGACGGTGGTGCGTACCAAATCGTCCGTTGACATGGACAAGCTGTTTCAATCACTGGAATCCGCCGGGCGGGACCTGTCCGGTCTCCTCAGCAGCCTGCGAAAGGTTATAGCCTCCGATGAGGGGGAAAAGTCCCTCTCCCAGATCCTGAAAAACACCAGAGACCTTTCCGGCAACCTCAATCGTATGGTTTCCGAAAACCAGGGCAAGGTGAAACGGATCCTCTCTAACGTTGAAAGTCTTTCGAAAAACCTGGACGCCATCGCATCGGAAAACAGGGAGGAGTTCAGGACGGCCATCTCCAATATCCGCCAGGTATCGGAGAGCCTCAGGGATGATCTGCCCACCCTTACATCAAAACTTGGAAATGCCTCCGACGAGGTTACCGGGATCATCTCCGAAAACCGGGAGAATATCAAATCCACCATCGAACGCATTCAGCGGGACTCGGAAATCCTTGAAAATACCCTGAAATCCGTCAGGACCATCGCACAACGTATAGAGTCGGGACAGGGAACCTTGGGCAAACTCATCAACGAGAAAGCAGTATACAACAATCTCAACGAGACCCTTGCGGGGGTTAACAAGGCCATCCAGAAGAAGGATTCAATCAAATTGAAGTGGGACTTTTACGGGAGCTACTTCGAAAAAACCGATGAGTTCAAAGGTTACGCTGGCCTGGACATCATTCCCGGAAAAAACAAATTCTACCGCCTCGAACTGGTGGATGATTCGGAGGGAAAACGGACATGGAAGGACACCACGACCACTACCACCACGGGAGGGGGAACCACCGTCACCCAAACCAGCCAGGTCAAAGCCGAGGACACATTTAAACTTTCGGTGGAGTACGGCAGGCGGTATAACGACACGGCGCTTCGTATCGGATACATCGAGTCTGCCTTCGGGGTCGGTGTGGATCAGTTTGCCCTGGACGACAACCTTCGCCTCACGTTCGACGCCTACGATTTCAGCCGTGAGGAAAATCCTCACCTGACCGTCTACATGGCCTACCGATTTCTGGACTACTTCCATGTCAACCTCGGTGTGGACGATATTGTCAACAGTGTGCGTAACCCATCCCTTTTGTTGGGGCTTGGTCTCACCTTCAGGGACGATGACATCAAGTATGTTCTTGGCAGCGCGGGAATCCCCTGAGAAATCATGGCCGCACCCAAAACCATTTTCGCCTGCCAGGAGTGCGGTGCCACCAGCCCGAAGTGGTTCGGTCGGTGCCCGGATTGCGGTACATGGGGATCGGTTGCGGAACAACCCCACCGGCCTGTTGAAAAAAGAAATATCCTTTCCCCCGCGGCTGAACCTGTCCCGATTTCCCGGATTCCCGAGGATGCTGTCGAACGGCTTTCCACCGGTTCGGCCGAACTCGACCGGGTCCTTGGCGGAGGGATCGTGCCCGGATCGGCCATTCTCCTGGGCGGGGACCCGGGCATCGGCAAGTCGACTCTGCTTCTCCAGACAATGTCCGCCCTTTCAGGGAACGGGAAAAAGGTCCTTTACGCCACCGCCGAGGAATCCGCAAAGCAGATCGGGATTCGGGCCAGGAGAGTCAGCGCCGAATCGGACAATCTTCTTGTCCTGGCTGAAAACAGTTTTCCATCCGTACTGGAAGCGATCCGTTCCACCGCCCCGGACGCCGTCGTTCTCGATTCAGTCCAGACTCTATACCATCCGGATATCCCCTCCTCGGCGGGCAGCATTACCCAGGTCCGGGAAATCGCATCTCAGGCCGTCACCCTTGCCAAGTCCCAGGAAATAGCCGTCTGGATCGTGGGCCACGTAACCAAAGACGGGGCCATCGCCGGGCCAAGGGTTCTCGAACACCTTGTTGACACGGTACTGTATTTCGAGGGCGACGCATCCCACAGCTTCCGCATCCTGAGGGCGGTCAAAAACCGGTTCGGCTCTACCAACGAAATAGCCCTGCTGGAAATGACGGGGCAGGGCCTCGTGGAGGTTGCGGATCCGTCGAGTCTGTTCCTCCCATCTCCCGGACGTCACTCATCCGGTTCCGCCGCTGTCATGGGAATCGAGGGTACGCGGCCCATCATGGTCGAGATCCAGGCATTGACCGCCCCATCCCCATTCGCCAACCCCCGCCGCACCGTAACCGGGGCCGACATGTCTAGGGTTCTTCTGATTCTCGCCGTCCTGGAGAGGAAAGCGGGGATACAGACGGGCGGCCTGGACGTGTTCGTCAACGTCGCCGGAGGCCTGAGACTCACCGAACCCGCCGCTGATCTGGGAATCGCCCTTGCCATGGTATCCAGCATGCGGGAACGGTCCATCCGCCCAAGGACAGGAGTTTCCGGTGAACTCGGACTGGCCGGCGAGGTAAGGCCGGTCCCGCGCCTGGAAGGACGCCTCCGGGAAGCCGCAAGGCTCGGCATGGAAAGAGCAATTGTATCCTCCTCCGGCCTGGACCACCTTCCCAGGGTCGACGGAATAGAGATCATACCTGTCCGGAACATCGAGGACGCCCTTGACACGGCTTTCGACTAGATACATCCCGGCCGCCCTTGCTCTCCTGATTCTCCTCTCGGGCTGCGTGGACCACCGGACCATAAAGGCGCCCGAGATCCAGGGGCTCAAACGCATCAAGGCGGTCCAGGTCCTGGTTCTCAGCCCCAGGGACAATAGATCCACTTCTCTCTGGCTCAACCGGGTCCGAAAAATGGGCTTTAACACCGTAATCCTGCGAGCTTTCCAATTGAAGGGGGATCGCTACCACGCGGCCGCCGCTGGACAGCCCGGCATCAAGAGCGAGGGGGTCTATTTTCCTACCCGACGCGCACCCGTGGTGAAGGACATGATGACCACCTTCGTCCGTCTTTGTCATCAGGAAGGGCTGAATGCCTACGCGTGGATGGTTACCAGAAAGGGAGCCTTTGGTAACGCCGATTTACCGAAGGACGTTGCCTATTCCCCCGATGACGACACCTTCCGTACCCTCACGGACCTGGACATCTTCGATCCCCGTGTCAGAACCTATCTGAAAAATCTCTACATGGATCTGGCCTCAACAGGTGTTGACGGAATCCTCCTTCAGGACGACCTGGCATCCAGGATGGGAGAGGGTTTCACTGAGGGCAACCTTGCCCGCTACACGCAGCAGACCGGCGACCGGGTACCGCCCTATACATATCTTTTTTCGGACCACGGGGACGACGGGAAAACCTACATGAAGGCATCCCCGTCATTCGAACGGTGGGTGCGATGGAAAACGGAGGGGATCACCTCGCTGGCCCGGGAGTTGGAGAACACGGTCCGGAAATTCAATCCAGGAATACGTGTGATAATGAATCTGACCTACGAGGCGGTGACCTCGCCGGAAAACGGCCGGCTATGGCTATCCCAGGATCTGCGCTCCGTACTGGACCACGGCACTTCCTACGCGGGTGTCATGCTCTATCACCGGCAGATACAGGATGAGTTGGGATTGACGTTACCCCAGACGCTCGAGTTGCTGGACAACTCCCTTAAGGACCTGTCTGAACGATTTGGACAAAAGGCACGAGTTGTCCTAAAATTCCAGTCTAAAAACTGGGTGACCGGCGAGCGGATTCCTGTGGAGGATCTCATCAGCGGACTGCTGTTGGCATGGGGACAGGGCTGGTCGATAGCCATCGTCCCTCCTCCCTCGGAGGATCAGCTGCCGGACCTTTACCGTGTCCTCAAGGACATGTAGAATGTTTGGAGGGGTCGTAAGGATAGTCCAGTGTCCAGAGCCTGCCCTGAGCCTGTCGAAGGGTCCAGAGTCCAGAGGGGTAAAGAACGTCCAACGTCTAAGGTCCAACGGGATGGGTCAGTCCAGAGCCTGCCCTGAGCCTGTCGAAGGGTCCAGTGTCCAGAGATGAAAGATCAGACGCGGGGGACGAAAAGATGTCATTGCGAGCCCCGAGTGAAACTACGGGCGTGGCAATCTCAGGCGAAGCCGCAAAAAAATATGTGTATTTTACAGGGATGAAAGGGATGGAGGGAATAGAGGCAGGTTTGAAAACCTTTTTCCGGAGTATCAAAGTCATGTGGAACGTGGAACCTTAACATGCGGCACACCGCTTACATATTTCTCCTGGTGCTCTTGCCGGTTTTCTTCGTCTCGGGCTGCAGTTCTGAAGAAAAAGCGGTGGGCCCGGTGAAGATCATCTACACCGGGGACGTAGGGGGCATCATTGATCCGTGCGGCTGAAAGACGGCGCAGGTGGGGGGACTGCCCCGTCGAGCCACATTTATCCACCAGGAAGAAAGGGAGGGAATCCCCATCCTGGTGCTGGATTCCGGCAACATCTTTGCTGAAAAGCCGCTTTCAAACGCGGCCCTTGAACCGGCGTTGAAGAAGGCTGAACTCATCCTTCGGGCAATGGAGATGATGGATTACCGGGCAGCCGCCGTGGGAGAACTGGACCTCTACCTGGGGGAGAAAAACCTGAAGCGGCTTGCGGCATCCACCAGCATCAGGTTTCTTTCCGCAAACATTAAGAATTCCGCGGGAAAGCCCGTCTTCGATCCGTGGGCGGTTTTCGATGTGGGCGGCACAAAGATCGGGGTGCTCGGGCTGACCTCCCGGCAGGTGAATGTTGATCTCATGGAACGCCGCGTACCAGGCATCTGGGTGGACGATCCCATCAGGATCGCTTCCAGGATTGTCCCCGAACTGGAGAGGAAATCCGACCTGGTGATCGCCCTTACCAATATAGGCTTTCCAAAGGACAGGGAACTGGCGAAGGCCGTCAAGGGGATTGACGTTATCGTAGGCGGAAAAAGCCGGACGTGGATCAAGAACCCCAGGGAGGAGAGCGGCACCCTTATCACCTCGGGATATTTTCAGGGGAGGGCCGTGGGCAAGCTTCTGCTTCACCTTGCCGGACCTGACCGGTCCGGCAGAGGGTGGGCTTCGGGGCCGAGGATCGACTTCCTCAGGAAAAGGATATCCTCGGAAAAAGACAGGGGACCAGCCAGCCCCGGGAGCGGACAGGCCGGCGGCTTTCGAAAAGAGTTGACCAAGCTTGATAAGATGACCCGCTATGACGGCGACATGGTATCCCTGGCTTCATCCTTCATGGACGATCCGAAGATTGCCACCATGATCAGGGACTATCGAAGGGGTCTCAAGGAGACCGCCGGTAAAGCCAATCCGGGCGGCGACGTAACCGATACGGAAATAAGATATACAGGTTCTGACTCATGTTTGGACTGTCACAGGGGGAGGTATGCCTTCTGGAAGGGAACTCCTCACTCAACCGCCATCCAGTCGCTTGCTCCCAAGGACGCCGAGGCCGATCCGGACTGCATTCCCTGTCACGTTACCGGGTATCTCCGGCCCACCGGGTATGCTCCGGCCCGGCCGAGAAAGGACCTCCTCGGCGTCCAGTGTGAGGCCTGCCACGGCATGGGGTCTCTCCATGTTTCCTCGCCCGGTCTGTACCACATGGTAAAGATCCCGAAGGCAAGCGTCTGTCGCACCTGCCATACCGGCGCCCGCGATGACGACTTCAACTATATCAGAGACAGGGGGTTGGTATGCTCCGAAGAGCTGAACTGAACAGCTCCCCCCTCCCCTGCCCTGTTGGGGCAACGCCCCTGTTTCTCGCGCCCATGGCAGGGATTTCCAACGGGCCTTTTCGGCGTGTCTGCCGAGAAGGAGGGGCCGGGCTGGTCTTTACGGAAATGATAAGCGCCAGGGCGTTTAGATTCGGGTCCCGCAGAACGAAGGAAATGGGCGTTTTCCACCCGGACGAACATCCTGTGGCGGCCCAGATCTTCGGGAGGGAGCCGGAAGAGATGGCCCTGGCGGCTCAATACCTGGCCGAGGCCGGAGCCGGCATTATAGACATCAACATGGGCTGCCCCGTCAAAAAGATCCTGAAGAGCGGAAGCGGGGTTCAGCTCATGAGGGAACCCGACCGCGCCGGCGCCATCGCCCGGGCGGTTGTCGCCAGGGTGGATGTACCTGTGACAGCCAAGATACGTCTGGGGTGGTCGGCCATGGAGGAGAACTACATATCCATCGCCCGCATCCTGGAATCCGAGGGGCTGTCGGCCATTACCCTGCATCCTCGCACAAGGGTCCAGGGCTATGCCGGCGATGCCCAATGGAAGCACATCGCCTATTTGAAGGAAGCTATCACCATCCCCGTCATCGGAAGCGGCGATGTCAGAACAAGCGAGAACGCCATTGCCATGTTCCAGACCACGGGATGCGACGCCGTCATGATAGGCAGGGGGGCTTTTGGGAAGCCCTGGATCTTCGGGGAAATAAAGTCCAGTCTTGAAGGGCATCCGGAGGAAGCCGATGTCCACTTCAGGCGACGGCTCATATCAACACACATTGACCTTATAATAAGAGAGATGCCGGGCCAAAGAAGCACGGTACATCTGCGAAAGCATCTCGGTTGGTACAGCAAAGGGATTCCAGGCGGATCCGATTTTCGGAGGGAGATAAACGGCCTGGATGACCCCGACGATATTGTTGACCTGGCGGTGGAGTTCCTGGGGCTTCGACAGGTTCAATGCTGAACCTGTTGAAGAGTCCAACGTCCAAGGTCCAACGCGGGAAAAGCAGACTCGGAGACACGAAGAAAGGATGACGCGGGGAACAAAGCGCAGTCATTGCGAACCGATAACTGTGTGAAGCAATCCCGCATGGCGAGACTGCCGCGGCCCGGAAGGCGGCTTCGCAGTGACATTCCTGACGGGACTTGTATGGGCGTATGGGAGTATCCGCCTTCGCCATCCACCTATGCCAAGGCTACAGCGTGACAAACCGAAGTGTCGAAAAACTTGAAACTCTGGACTCTGGACGCTGGACTCTGAAACGTGGAACTAAACGATGACCCTTGAACGCTACATCATACCCAGCCTCTCCGAGGGACTGTTCATCTTCGATACTAAAGGGGTTCTTGTCCGCCTCAACCCTTCCGGAGAAAGGTTCGTTGGACGCTCGGAAAAATACCTCTTTGGCCGATCGGCCAAAGAGGTATTTCCAGGGAACACCGAGCTGTGCGACCTTATCGCCGGCGTTTTGAAGGAGGGCAGACCCGTAACGAACAGGGGGGTTAAGCTCGTTTCTCTTGAAGAGCACCGCTTTCAACTTTCCGTCAGCCTTTCCCCCCTCCAGGAACCGGATGGAAAGGTACTGGGAGTCGTCCTTCTGGCCAGTGATGAAACTCTGCTCAGCGAGCTTTCCCGCTCGTTTCGCAGGGCGGACCACCTGGCAACCATCGGCAGCCTCAACCTGGGAATGGCCCATGAGGTCAAGAATCCCCTAGGCGGGATCAAGGGCGCAACCCAGCTTCTACGATCCGAACTGGGGGATGACAGTCCACTCCTGGAAAACTGCGATATCATTCTTCGCGAGGTTGAGAGGATCGACACGCTTCTCGAAAACCTGCTCGCCGCCGCCCCCAGAAAAAACGCTCCCTTAAATCTTCTGAACATCCACGAGGTCCTTGACGATGTTCTTCGCCTCATCAGGCGGTGGGAAGACGCGGCCCATACAACATTTACGAGGGACTTCGATCCGAGTCTTCCCCATATACTTGGAAACAGGGGCGGCCTGGTCCAGGTTTTTCTTAACCTCATCAAAAATTCGGTGGAAGCCTCTGGTGGAGATGGAATAATTACCATCAGGACTCTGGCACCGGTTGCAGGGACAAACAACGCCGCCGCCGGCCGCCGCGGCGGCGTTCTGGAGGTTGATATCCTGGACCATGGACCGGGCTTTGATCCCTCCATTGAAGATTTCGCGGCTCCCTTCTTCACCACCAAACCAAAAGGCGTCGGCCTCGGTCTTGCCATAAGCGAACAGATCATTCAGAATCACGGGGGAAATCTCCTGCTTGCAAATATGGCCGGAGGTGGTGCACGGGTAAGGGTTATCCTGCCCCTTCCCAATAGTGAAAGGAACAGTTGATGCCGGAGGAAAAGGTACTCATCATCGAGGACGACCAGAGCATGCGATGGGTTCTGGAAAAGTCCCTTACCAAGGAAGGGTACCTGGTCGAAACGGCCTCCGGGGGCATTGATGGGCTCTCCATCGCCCGGCGACATAATCCCGATCTGGTGATTCTGGACATCCTCATACCCGACATGGACGGCCTCACGGTTTTAAAGAGGATAAAAGAATCAAAACCATCACTGCCCGTCCTGATCATCACAGCGCAGAACATCATGAGTAACGCCATTGAGGCCATGCGTCATGGGGCTTTTGATTATCTTCCCAAACCTTTCGATATCCCCGTCCTCCTGGAATACGTCGCACGCGGGCTGGCGCTGGCAAAGGGTGAGGGTACGCCGGCAGGGGCCACCCAGCCACTTCCGGAAAAGGAGGACATGATCGGCCGCTCCCCTATTATGGAGGATCTTTTTAAAGCCATGGGGCGCGTCGCCGCAACCGAAGCCACCGTTCTTATCCTGGGCGAAAGCGGTTCTGGAAAGGAACTGGTGGCCCGGGCCATTCACCGCTTCAGCGGTCGTTCAGGAGGGCCCTTTATCGCCGTCAACGCCTCGGCCATCCCCGGGGAACTTCTCGAGAGCGTTCTCTTCGGGCATGAGAAGGGCGCTTTCACCGGAGCCACGGAAACGCGCAAAGGAAAGTTTGAACTGGCGAAGGGAGGTACCCTCTTCCTTGATGAGATAGGTGATATGCCCATGAACCTCCAGGCAAAGATCCTTCGCGTTCTGGAAAACAGGGAGTTCGAACGGGTTGGGGGCCACCGAAGCATAACCGCCAACGTGAGGACCATCTCGGCTACCCACCGGGACTTGAGAGAGGCTGTGTCCAAGGGGGAGTTTCGCGAGGACCTGTATTACCGGCTCAACGTCGTCTCCCTTCATGTTCCCCCGTTGAGGGAAAGGAGGGAGGATATCCCTGTCCTGTCGGAGCATTTCCTGAGGGTCTTCGCGGAGGAAAGCGGGCATCCCCCAAAGCGCCTGTCCAAGGACGCACGTGCCCTGCTTATCGGATATCCATGGCCTGGAAACGTCCGAGAGCTGATGAACACCATCAGAAGGGCTTCCGTACTGACCCAGGGACAGGTTATCCAGACTGAGGACCTGGAACTGGATGGGATTGAAAAGGACGGTGACGGGGAGAATTCCTTCGAGGAGGTCCTTCGCGCGCGGATAGGGGAGATCGTCTCTACGTGGAGCAACCTCGAGGAGGGGGACCTTTACGACCAGCTCCTTACACGGATGGAAAAGCCCCTTTTCGAACTGACACTGGAGGCCTCCGGGGGCAACCAGTTCAGGGCGGCCAGGATATTGGGGATTAACCGGAACACTCTGCGGGAAAGGCTCAGGAAGTACGGCCTCCTGGGAAAACGTGGGAAAAAGCGGAAGGGGGACAGTTAAGGTCCAACGGGATAAAGAGAGTTCAATGTTCAACGTTCAAGGTTCAACGTCCAGCGATGTCATCGCGAGCCGTTTTCCATGCGAAGCGATCTCGTGGGTAACCATGGGCGCATGGGGATATCCGCTTAGGCTGCATCGGCCATTTTCCAACCAGGGTGTGTATCGAACCCCTCTGGACTCTGAACTCCTCTGGCCTGAGCTGGTCGAAGGCTAGACCCAAGATCCTAAGACCCTGAATTACCCCTCTACGTAAGCTCGATCCTTCGGTTCACAAAATCAATGGTTCTGATCCGGCCCGGTACGGATGTTTCGTTCCCGTTCATATCCCTCAGTTTGACCCCCTCATCCGTAAACTCCATGAGATCCACATCGTCCAGGTGACGGTGGCCTTTCGGGAAAAAGAGGACAAATGCTGATTCTCCACACATGGGTAGGCTCTCCTTTCGCCAACAGTCAATTCCCGCCGATCAACCCATTATTGAAATCGAATGGGCATAAATAATCGTATTCACATAGCTTACAACTTACCTCAATATGGGGAAAGCTACATGAAAAATCCTGTGTTGGCAACACGGGACGGATTCCTTGACAGCCGCACGGGCTTTGACTATCATTCCGCCGTTGATGCAACGCCGGGATAGCTCAGTTGGTAGAGCAACTGATTCGTAATCAGTAGGCCGTCGGTTCAAGTCCGATTCCCGGCTCCATCCCAAAACGATACCCCATCCGCAATGATGGGGTATTTTTTTGGGGGCGCGGCTGGATTGCCGGAGGACTTGAACATGACCGAAGGTCACCAGTGAACCTGTCCTGAGTCCCGATTCAGGAGGGACGAAGGAAGTCCGATTCCCGGCTCCACTCGACGCATAAAAGCCCTTCCATTTCTGGAAGGGCTTTTATTTGCTCGTGGCAGGCCACATGCGGAAGACGCACGACACGAGCAGCGTCGAGTTGTCCTGAGCAAGGCACCGAAAGCAAGAGTGCCGCGTCGAAGGGCACTCGAACTTAAGCCCTACGGTGATAACAATTGCCTTGGGGCCTTTACGTTTTCAGATGCCACGCCGACTCGTCCCATCGAAGTTACGCCTACTTGCCATGGCGAAGCTGAAAGCGAAGACTGGAGGCATAACGAAGGCGGGCATCCCACCTCAAACATGACCGAAGGTCAATAGTGCCTGTCCCGTC
>JAADHJ010000001.1 GCA_013151915.1 Deltaproteobacteria bacterium | reverse complement strand
TCTGTTCCCTGCCCCCTGCGCTTATCTTCGAAAGCTTGATCCTTCCCTCAACCAGAAGGTAGAATCCCACAGCAGGGTCCCCGTCCTTGAAGAGAACTGCTTTTTTCCGGATGGAGACGATGCGGCAAAGGCGCGCAAGCTCCAGGAGCAGGGTTCTGTCCAGCCCTGCAAACAGGGGAAAGCGCCCCATCTCGTCTGCTTTTTCTTCAAGGGACCATGATCTCATTGTTTTCTCCGGGTATTCGGTAGGGACCGGTCATTAAGAAAAGCTGTGGTAAGTTGGATTTTGACCTTCGGGATTGCTTCCGTCTACCTTTTCGGCTCCGCATGAGATTGCCGCGCCTGCGGTTTCACTCGGGCTCGCAATGACAGCAAAACAATAAAGATACGCATTAACCGAATGAACCAGAAAAAAAGCTCCGACGAGGGAGCCTGAAAAAACGCATGGAGCGGGAAACGGGATTTGAACCCGCGACATCCACGTTGGCAACGTGGCGCTCTACCACTGAGCTATTCCCGCCGGAAGCGGTGTATATATAACAAAATAGACGGCCCTTTTCAACATCACATTGCATTGTTCCTTGAAGCATGGCGTAGAACTCCGAAAAGCTCCTAGGAATCCTGCGTGGTTTGCTCCTGAACCTCCTCGGACCGGCCCCGGAAATCCTTGAAAAAATCGGCGAAATACTCATATCCGGACCACAGTGTGGCAGCGAAAGCCGCCAGGAAAAGGACGAAACCAACCTCGCCGAAAGGGAACCCCCAGAGATGATAGTTGACCAGAAGCCCAATGATGGCGAGGACCTGGAGCGTCATTTTGATCTTTCCCGTGAACCTGGCCGAAACAACCACATTTTTGGTGCCTGCATATGCCCTCAGGCCGGAAACCGCGAATTCCCTGGAAATGATGAGGGCTACCATCCAGGCTGGAACCCTGTCGAGGTGGACGAGCATTATCATGGCCGAAGCCACGATAATCTTGTCGGCGATGGGATCTACCAGCCTCCCGAAATCACTGACCTGCCCCGTCTTTCGGGCAATAAACCCGTCGAGAAAATCGGTGATGGCCGCGAGGGAAAACACAATGGCCGCAGCGACACCGAACCCCTTTTCGGGGAAGGAGGCGAGAACCAGAATAGCCGGCAGGAAAAGAATACGGCCGATGGTAAACCAGTTGGGAAGAGTATTGAAGGGCATGGGTGACAGGTTAAATCAGATGCCGCGTATTGTCCACCGTTGATTTTAAAGCCGTATCTTAACTACCCTTCCGGGGGAAAGTAACCTACTCGCTGATGCCCGAGTAGGTTCGATAACGGGCCATCACCTTCGTTACGTATCTCCGGGTCTGCGGAAAGGGAGGAATCCGGCCGTATTTCACCACATTTCCCGCGCCGGCATTATAGGCCGCGAGGGCGAGGGACAGGTTGCCGGAAAACCTTCCCATGAGACTCTTCAGATACCTTGTGCCTCCCATGATATTCTGCCTGGGGTCGTAGGGATTCCTGACGCCCAGATACCTCATGGTGGCGGGCATCAGCTGCATCAGCCCTCTGGCACCTGTGCTGGAAACCGCGAAACGGTTGTAATCGGATTCCACTTCCATAACAGCACGGATGAGCGACTCCTCGATCTTGTAAACAGTGGAGGCATTTTGCACCTCGTCCCGGTAAGGGTAATAGCCGATTGCCAGAAGGGGTCTGGAAACGCCGTCCCTGAGATAAACCTCGTAGCCGGCGTTCCCGGGGTTGTCCGTGAAGTTTACAACCCCTCGCTCATCCACATAACGGTAGATATCCGCACCGGCCCGGTTTCCGGTGGCCATGACAAGGAAAACCGGAAGAATCAGGAGAAACATGAGTGTCCATGGTCTTTTCAAAGCACGAATACCCCATGATAATGGAAAAATTTCATCGGCCAGGTGACATTTTTGGGCCATTTCGCGGTCATCAACCCCCTCCATGTGCGGTGCCATGGTGGAAATGCAAAATTAATACCCAATTGGTTTCTGTGCCCCGGCGGCATCATCTTTCCAGAAAACGCTTTACAATAAAATCGCAGACCACGCCTGCATTATCAAGCGGTAAAACCGGAACATCGACCTCAAGGGGCGTGTCACTTGCGATGGCCTCGAGAAAGGGGTCACGGGTCCCACCCCTGCAAAGGAGCTCCGGACCCAGACATTCCCTGTGGATCTCGATCTTTGGATAGGGAGCCTGTTTGTGTCCTTCAACCAGCATGATATCCAGATCCGTCAGACCATACCGTTGGACCATGGCGTCGATGGAAAGGTCCTCCTCGGCCTTTCTTCGCAGCGCCACGGACCCGGGGGAGGAGATAACGGTTACGTCGGCTCCAGCCCTGGAGAACCTCCATGAATCGCTCCCCTCTTTATCGAAGGCGACCGAATGACCCGTGTGTTTCATGGCCCCGACTTTATACCCCCTACCCTTCAGCCCAATGACAACCTTCTCCAGGAGGGTCGTCTTCCCAGCGCCTGATGGGGCCACGAAAAGAAGGATCGGGACCATCAAAGGTCCCCTTTCAGGGTCTCTTTAATCTTTTCGGCAACCTTCATGTTCAGCCCCCTGAGAGAAGCAAGTTCGTCCAGGCGGGCCGCCTTGATCTCATTAAGCGACCTGTAGTGCGTCAAAAGGACCCTTCGCCGGGCAGGCCCCACCCCGTCAATGCCATCCAGAACGCTCAGGAGGTCGGCCTTCCCCCTGCCGCTCCTGTGGCCCTTCAGCGCGAACCGGTGAGCTTCATCCCGGAGCATCTGAAGAACGTGCAGGGCACCGGAGTTGCGGGGCAAGCGCTTCGGATTGGACCTTCCGGGAAGATAGATCTCATCAACGGCATTCGCGCCCTCTTTTTGTTTCGCAGACCTGGCCTTGGAGATGGCTGCCAGGAAAGGGGCCTCCACCCCCAGGGAGCCCAGGACCCCGGAAACCCGTGAAAGCTGCCCTTTTCCACCATCGATCAGAAGGAGATCCGGCGTTTCGAGTTCGCCTGCCGCCGACCCGGTGAACCGCCGGGTGATTACCTCCTCCAGGGCCGTGTAATCATCACCTGGAGCGCCGCCGTCGCGGATTGAAAAGAGCCGGTATCCGCTTTTGTCCAGTTCACCCGCTTTCCACGAGACGATGCTGCCGTACGCAAGTCGTCCTGATGTATGGGAAATATCCATGCACTCGATATGTTTCGGGGACGACTCCATACCTAGGGATGCGGCTATTTCCGAGGAGAGATTCGAGGCCGTCTTCCTTCTTGCGCTGAAAGCCTCGAAAGCCTGTCGGGCGTTTTCCTCCGCCAGGTGAAGCAGCCGGACGCCCTTTCCCCTTAAAGGCCGCTGAATCCTGACCGCCCTTCCCGCCAATTCCGAAAGTATCTCCTCATGCTCCGGCGCAAACTCCAGGCCAATGGGAAAAAGAATCCTGTTGGGTACGGCAACACCTTTCCTATAGTGTGAAGAAACGAAAGCCTCCATGGCTTCTTCCGCACTGTACCGCCCCTCAAGGGCCATCTCCTTACGCCCGACGATGAGCCCTGACCGTACGAAAAGACAGATGAGGACCGACAGGGATTCGGAGACCGTGTACCCCAGTATGTCGAGGTCATCTCCCGGGTCTCCCACCGCGTTCTGCCCCTCGAGGATGCTGTTTAACGCCGTGACCCTGTCCCGTATAACGGCCGCCTCTTCAAAACGGAGGTCCGACGAAAGTCTGACCATCTCCCTTTCCCATGAAGCGGCGATTCGTCTCCCCTTCCCCTTTAGAAAGTCGACAACCCCATCCACCATCTTACCGTATTCCCCTGCGCCGATCTCCTCGCCGCACGGTCCAGTGCAGCGACCCATCTGGAAATCAAGACAGGGGCGGCCGGGGGTGGCCCGCCCGCCGGGCTTCGCGCCCTTGCAACGTCTGAGGGGAAAAGCCCTGTGAAGGTACCTCATCATCCTGCGTGCGGAACCAACATCGGTGAAGGGACCGAAATAGGCGCTTCCGTCCTTGAGGACACGTCGTGTGATCTCCAGCCTTGGGAACTCTTCCCTGATCGTAATTCGAAAATAGGGATAGCTCTTGTCGTCCTTGAGATCTATGTTGTAGCGGGGCCGGCGGGTCTTGATAAGGTTGGCCTCCATAAGGAGGGCCTCTTTTTCGGATTCGGCGACGATGATTTCCACCGAATCGATATTTGACACCATGACCGCCGTCCGGATGTTCTGCTTTCCAGTGAAGTACTGTTTGACCCTTTTGCGCAGGTTTTTGGCCTTCCCAACGTACAGAGGGTTTCCTTCCGCGTCCCGGTATATATAGACCCCAGGCGTACTTGGGAGATGCTTGAGCTGTTCCGTAAGCCTTTCATCCATTTCCATATGGGAATCCCTACTGCTGTTTTTTCCTCTTTTTGCCCTTCCCTTGAATCGTCCTGGCAGGAGCGCCCAACATTATCTGCCTGCCTTCAAGCTGTCGAATTCTGTCCCTGATTTCAGCGGCTCGTTCAAACTCGAGCCGGGTCGCGGCATCCATCATCTCGGCCTCCAGGGCCTTGATGGTCCCCTGGAGATCCTCCGGTTGAAAATCACCCTCAACCTGGGCCAGGGTCACGTAATCCACCTCCTCGACGGAGGACAAAACATCGTGAATCCGGCTCCTGACCGATTCGGGTGTTATTCCATGCTCGTTGTTATATGATATCTGAATGGTCCTCCTTCTCTGGGTTTCGGCCATCGCCCTCTTGATGGAATTGGTAATCACGTCCGCATATAAAATGGCCTGCCCCTCCACGTTTCGCGCCGCGCGGCCCATGGTCTGAATAAGGGATGTCTCCGAGCGAAGAAAACCCTCCCTGTCCGCGTCCATTATTGCAACCATGGATACCTCCGGCAGGTCCAACCCCTCACGTAGAAGGTTTATCCCAACGAGCACGTCGAATACCCCCAGGCGCAGTTCCCGTATGATCCGGACCCTTTCAAGGGTATCGATATCCGAATGAAGGTACTGGACCTTTATATCCAACTCCCCCAGATAGCTGGTCAGGTCCTCGGCCATCCTTTTCGTAAGTGTGGTCACCATAACACGGCTGCCCCGGGAAATTACCTCCTTGATCCGTTCCACGAGATTATCCACCTGATGGCCCGCCGGCTCAATGATCACCATTGGATCGATCAACCCGGTCGGCCTGATGACCTGCTCGACAATCTCACCGCCGGTCTTCCCCAGTTCGTATGGTCCCGGGGTGGCGGAGACAAAGATCCTTGGGAGTTTGACAGCCTCGAATTCCCTAAAGGTAAGGGGGCGGTTGTCAAATGCCGAAGGCAGGCGAAAACCGTACTCAATCAGGCTCTCTTTGCGTGACCGGTCACCATTGTACATGGCCCGAACCTGTGGCACAGTCTGGTGGCTCTCGTCGATAACCATCACACTGTCGCCGGGGAAGTAATCAAGAAGTGTCGGGGGCGGCTCCCCCACACTTCGGCCCGTCAGGTGTCGTGAGTAGTTCTCAATCCCCTTACAGTAACCCACGATCTGCATCATCTCCAGATCGAATGCGGTCCTTTCAGCGATCCTCTGCGCCTCCACAAGCCTGCCGCGAGACCGGAAATACTCGACACGCTCTTTCAGCTCATCCTCTATCCCAAGGATGGCTTCCTTCATCCCCGCCTCAGGAATAACATAGTGACTGGCGGGAAAAACGCTGACATCACCGACTTCCTGCGAGGCTTTGAGGGTCAGGGGGTCCAGGTAGACCAGGCGTTCGATATGGTCATCAAACAGCTCGATTCTCAGTCCGTTCTCCTCGTAGGCGGGAAAGAGGTCAATCACGTCGCCCCTGACCCTGAAGGTCCCACGGTGAAAATCGAGGTCATTCCGTTCGTAACGCATTTCCACGAGGCTCGAAAGTATCCCCTCTCGGGTTACCTTCTCCCCAACCTTGAAGTTGACCAGCATATCCCGGTACGCTGCCGGAGAACCCAGGCCAAAAATGCAGGAAACGGAAGAGACAACCAGGACGTCCCGTCTGGTGAGCAATGATCGCGTGGCCGAATGACGCAGACGGTCAATTACCTCGTTTATGGAACTGTCCTTCTCGATGAATGTGTCGGTCTGCGGAACGTAGGCCTCCGGCTGATAATAATCGTAGTAGGAAACAAAATATTCGATGGCGTTGTTGGGAAAAAAGGCTTTGAATTCCTGGTAGAGCTGCGCCGCGAGGGTTTTATTGTGAGCGAGGATAAGCGTTGGACGCTGGATTTCGAATATGACGTTGGCGAGGGTGAATGTCTTTCCGGAGCCGGTGACCCCAAGAAGGACCTGGTAATCCTTTTTTTCCGAAATTCCCCTGGAAAGGGCCTCTATCGCCCGAGGCTGATCTCCCCTGGGAGAATAGTCGGAAACAAGCTGGAAACTCAATATCCTACCGTCCCAGTAGAAAGACTATGGTTCCGTCCTCGTATCCAGCCGCGAGGTCGCCTTTCCCGTCACCGTTAAAATCACCCGAACACAGGTTCGTCGAAAGCCTTTTACCGCTGACAAGGATAGGCGTTTCCTTGATACGGTTCTTCTCAAGGAAAAAGAGCTCAAGAGTCTTTCCCGTTTCATCAGGAGCGATCAGGTCATTGTACCCGTCATTGTTGAAATCGCCTATGAGAGCCAGGTCCAGATTACGTGATCCGGCAATATGGGTTGAAATACTGTTCTTTCGGACCAGCCGGGTCGTAGCCAGATCGGTCCTGAACAGCTCCAGATCGCCCATTCCCGAGGGGTTGGCCACTGTAATAATAAATTGGCGGTTCTCATCTCCAAATGCCGATTTTCCAAGGACCTGAATAAATGATTTGTCGGCTGCCACAGGACTCGTCCTGACTTCCGTCAACCGTCTTTTTGCAAATGAAAAGACTCTGATCGAGGACCCTTCCCCCTCGTTGGTGACGGTGGCCAGGATCTCCTTTCCAGGTCCATCGTAGACATCCGCGAGAACGGGCGTGAGATCCTCGAAGGCTTCTGAGGAATCCAGTTTGAATTCATCCAGGAGCTTGATGATACTTCCGTCCCAGGAGAAGACCGCGACCCCTTGGGCCTCTGTCTCATCACCCAGGCGTCCAAAACTGAACCTGTCGGTAGGCATGGAAAAGGCAACCGCCTCGAGTTTTCCGTCACCGTTAAGGTCCGCCGCCGAAATGCGCGTATCGGGAAGGAGGACCGTGCTGTTGTCCGTTCTTGTGACGTTCCTGCCGGTAACGACGGTAAGGCGGCCTTCATCACTAACCCCCACGATCTCGTCGGTCCCGTCCCCGTCCAGATCGACTGCAACCGGAGGGGTCAGAAGGGAAAAACCATCGGCGATCCTGCTTGATCGGCCCCTTTCTGAACCAAGCGTTTGCAGGACTCCATGATCACTGACGGCAATGATCTTTTCATTGACTGCAACGGTTTTTGAATGAAGGATGACGGGTGGAGCTTGTGCGGAGATCCCTTCAACCGTCCACCTTGTGCTGATGGTTTTATCTTCGGGCCGCAGAAGGCGCAGCGAGCCATTATCGAAAAGTACCAGGGCCTCGTCCGCCCCGTCTCCGTCAAGGTCCCCCGAGACGATCCACCGGGGGCGTTCGTTTGTCCTGATCCTTATGCTTTTGCCGCCCGTCATATCCCCGTTTAAATAAACAATGGGGTTAGACTCCAATGGTCCTCCCATCATGGGGCCACGGGGTTGCTCCAGGCTGTGGTAAACAGGCTCGTAGGCCGGAGCGGGCGCAACCGTCATTGACAGGACGAAAATCGGTAGCGTAATTCCAAAGAGAATCCTGTTCATGACAACTCTCCTTCACCCCGGGACGGCTCACCTACTCCCCCAGATACGCTTCCTTGACCTTGGGGTTGCTCAGGAGGGCGTCCGAGGTGTCCTCGAGGACAACATTCCCTGTCTCGATAACGTACCCCCTTTGGGCAACCTGAAGGGCCATAAAGGCATTCTGCTCGACGAGGAGGATGGTGGTACCCTGCTTGTTGATCTCCTGAATGACGGTGAAGATCTTTTCAACGACAATGGGAGCGAGTCCAAGAGATGGTTCGTCAAGAAGAAGAAGCTTCGGATTTGCCATCAGGGCCCTGCCGATTGCCAGCATCTGCTGCTCTCCGCCGGAGAGTGTGCCACCATCCTGGTTCCTTCTCTCCTTCATTACCGGAAAGAGCTCAAAAACCATTTCGAGGCTCTCTTTCACACCCTCGCTGTCCTTGCGGATGTAGGAACCCAGGAGGAGATTTTCCCTCACCGTGAGATGGGGAAATATACGCCTTCCTTCAGGCACCTGTGAGATCCCCATCCTTACTATGGCGTCAGGTTGAGACCGGGCGATCTCCACATCCTGAAACATGATGGACCCCTTTTTAGGGTGATATACCCCCGAGACGGACATGAGAGTGGTGGATTTCCCGGCGCCGTTGGCGCCGATCAGGGTGACGATCTCGCCGGCACCAACATGAAAAGAGATCCCTTTCAGGGCCTGAATGTTTCCGTAAAAGGTCTGAATCCCATCAACTTTCAGCATCGGTTTTGACAACCTCGTTAAGGATCATCCTGTAAATGAATACCTGATGTGAAACCATGGTGAAATAATAGACACTTCCAAAGCCCATTTACCACAGCGTGACCGTTCGAAGGTCACACCACAGGGTTACACAGAGTTACACAGGGTAAAACCAGAGATTAGTAGTTTTAAACCTTATTTACCTCCTTTTAAACCCTGTTTTTAAACCCCGTGGGGCAGCCTGTGAGTGGCTGCACTGTGGTGGTCACGCCATTGGCGTGACTACTTCGCCGCATATGCCGACCCCAGATAGGCCTCTACCACACGACGGTCGGATTTGATCACCTCCGGCTCACCCTCGGCGATTTTTTGGCCATGATCAAGCACAATGATCCGATCTGAAATCTTCATGATCACTTTCATGTCATGCTCGATAAGGAGAATGGCTATACCGCTTTTCCTGATCCTCTCAATGAGCCGGATGAGCATGGCGGTCTCCTGAGGATTCATTCCGGCGGCAGGCTCGTCCAGCAGAAGAACCTTTGGATTGGTGGCCAGGGCCCGGGCAATTTCGAGGGTGCGCTGTTCACCGTAGGGCAGGTTGGATGCCAGGAACCCGGCCTTGTGCCGAAGACCGACGAACTTCAGGGTTTCCATGGCCCATTCCTTCGTTTCCCTCTCCTCTTTACGCTGAAACTTTGTGCCCAGAACTATGGAAAAGACGTTGGTTGAGGTCCTGCAGTGCCGTCCCAGCATCACATTCTCCACAACCGACAGGTTGGAAAAGAGACGGATATTCTGAAAGGTCCTGGCTATGCCGAGTTTGGTTACCGCGTCAGGTCGGGTGAAGATGCCAAAAAGTGATTTTACGTCCTTTCTCAGGAGGTTAATAAAATAATACCCCGGGTAGGAGATCATGAGAATCGCCGTGGGAATCATGAAATACTCCAGAGGAAAAAATCCAAAGAAGGATTTATCGGTATACGACTCGGCAAACTTCACCAGCAAAACCGCGCCTATTCCCGCATCGAGGGTGGCAAAAAGCAGGGTAACCCCTCTTGTCCAGGGCACAGCGTGCCGAAGCCTTGCTCCGAGAAAAAGACGGAAAGCTCCTACACACAGCATCGCAATGACAAACTCAGTCTGAAACTCGACACTGTCCAGGTAGGTGGACAACATGAGAACTGTCCATAGTATAGAGGTTAAAATAAAAAATCGGCTCATCCCGGCAAGCCGGGTCAGAAGGTTGATCCTCGGCGGCGGAACCAGATCCTCACCCATAAAATTGATCGTTCCCGAGGATGGAATGGTAATGCCTGTAAGGCAGTTAAAGAAGGTGGTTTTACCCGCGCCATTAGGTCCTATGAGGCCTACGATCTCACCCTCGTTGACTGTGAGATCAACATTCTCCAGCGCCGCCAGCCCCCCAAAGACCTTCCCGATACCAGAACCCTGAAGCAATGTTTTGCGCTCAACCACCGTCAGATGTCCTTCACCTTGTCTATTGACCTCATGTCGTAAAGAGAATCATCTTCCGCATCCCGCTCGGAGTCATCCGGATGCATTTCAGCCTTGATCCGGGCAACGGGAAAAAGGCCCTCGGGTCTGAACCTCATCATCAATACCAGGATAAGTCCAAAAACCAGGTACCTGGCCTGGACCAGGTTCTGGGCCGCTTCAACCGGTATGTGGATACCCACATAAGACATGATTCGAGGAAGACTCTGGAGCACGGACCTGAGCACCTCAGTCATGGGGATAAGAATGCCGGCGCCGAAAAGGACCCCTTTTATGTTTCCCATACCACCGAAAACAATAAGACAAAGGATCAGGATGGACTCCCAGAATTTGAACATGTCCGGGTGAATAAAAAGAAACCATCGGGCAAAAAACGCACCGCCCAAAGACCCGATGGAGGCACTGATGGCAAAAGCGATAATCTTGTAGTTGATGATATTGATGCCCACACATTCGGCCGCTATCTCATCTTCCCTGATGGCGAACCATGCCCTCCCGAGTCGCGAGTCCTCGATGCGGCGGACAACAAAGAGCACCAGGCCGAGAAGGGCGAGGATAAGGAAGTAAAACTCCCATCCGCTCCTCAGAACGTGGCCGAAAAAAACAGGGGGCTTAATCCCCGGCAATCCCATTGGACCCCGGGTCAGCCATATCTCGTTTCTGATAAGGAGGACCACCAGCTCGGAAAAACCGAAGGTAACAATGGCAAAGTAATCCCCGGTAAGCCTGAGGGTGGGCGCACCAAGAAGAATCCCCCAAAGGGCCCCGTTCATGGCTGCCAGGGGAAGTATCACCCAGAAGGAGATCCCATAGTGAACAGTCAGCAGCCCAGCCGTATAGGCGCCGATCCCGTAGAAACCTACGTATCCAAGATCCAGCAGCCCGGTGAACCCGACAACAATATTGAGACCCAATGCCAGGATCATGTACAGCATGGTTAAGGTGAGGATTCTGAGAAAATAGGATTTACCGCTTCCCATGGGCAGGAGGGGGAAAATGACTACGAAAAAAAGAAAACAGGCCGCAGCCGTTTTTCCGCTCAGCAATCTGCCTGGATTGAACCTATGAAAGCTCAATGACATGTCAGACCTTTTCCGCCGTCGATTTGCCCAGTAAACCAGCCGGTTTGAATATGATGACAAGTATCATTACAGCGTAGGCGATCCCATCCCTGTATGGCGAAGATATGTATCCGGCGCCCATGACCTCCGCCATGCCCAATATTCCGCCGCCGAGCATGGCGCCGGGGACGGAACCTATGCCCCCGAGCACGGCGGCCGCAAACGCCTTGATGCCGGCGATGTACCCCATGGTGGGCCAGATGGCGTTGTAGTACATCCCCACGAGGATGCCGGCCACACCGCCCATGCCCGAACCGATGGCGAAGGTAAAAGAGATGACGCGATTGACGTTGATGCCCATAAGGGAAGCTGTAACCTTGTCCTGGGCGATGGCACGCATGGCGGTTCCCACCTTGGTCCGGTGGATTATGGCGTGCAGTCCGGCCATTATCACGATTGCAACGCCAAGGATAAAGACCTGGAGCCAGGTGACCTGTATGCTTCCGATGGTTAAAGCGACCTTTGAGAAAATGGGGGGCAACTTGGCCCGGGGGAAGGATTTTATCTCCGCTCCCCAGATCACAAGAGCAAGGTTCTGAAGGAAAATCGACATCCCGATGGCTGTAATAAGGGCGGCTAATCGAGGCGCATTCCGTAAGGGCCGATATGCCACGATATCCAGGATGACCCCCATGACGGCACAGAGGGCGATGGCCACCGGGAACGCCACCCAGATGCTCAACCCCATGGAAGTTACCATGGTGAAGGAGAAAAACGCTCCCATCATGTAAACTTCGCCATGGGCGAAATTAATGAGTTCTATAACACCATAGACCATGGTGTAGCCCACTGCTATCAAAGCATATACCGATCCCAACGTAATCCCATTTATTACCTGCTGTCCAAAAAGGGAGATGGAATCCAGAAAGGCGTGGGACAATCTTGATTTACCTCATTAATATCTATTTAACATTGTTAAGGATCCTTGAAAAAGACAAAAAGAGACAGGCGGGCAAAAGGTGCCTGAACCCGCCTGTTTCTTCCTGTCCAAATTGCACGGAACTCAGTCCGTCATCTGTTTCTCAGCGCTGAGCCATTTTCCGTTGCGGATTGTCTTGACAAAAGCTGGTTTAAGGCAGTCTCCATTCTCGTCAAAATAGGTGGCGCCGGTCACGCCCTTGTAGGCTTTCTCCGGAGAGTTCATGGACGCAAGGTAATCCCTGATCTTCTCCCTGTTCGTGCCGACTTTCCTGATAGCCTGCACAGCCATCCCAACGGCGTCGTAGGTGTTGGCGGCAAACCAGTTCGGCTCCACACCGTACTTTGCCTTGTAGGCTTTGATAAATCCCTGAGCGCCCGGTCCGGCCTTGTCGGGAAGGAAGGGACTGGTAATGAGGAGCCCCTCGGCATCGGGGTTTTCCAGCATAATTTTGTCATCCAGACCGTCGGCACCGAAATACCCTACCTTCATTCCGAGTTTGGCGGCCTGCGAGATAATGAGGGTTGCCTGAGGCGCGTATCCGGGGATAAAGATTGCGTCGGGTTTTGAACTTTTTATCTTGGTGAGCTGGGGGGTGAAGTCCGTCGTATCGCTGGTATAGGCCTCCTCGCCGACGATCTTAATTCCCAGGGTCTTGGCTTCGCCCTCGAAGGCGTTCTTCAGACCTATGGAATAATCGTTGGTTTCGTAAAAAACAGCGATTTTATTCCACCCCATGGCTTTTTTGACGTACTTGGCAAGGAAAACACCCTGGAAATCATCCTTGTAAACGTCGCGGAAGTAGTAGGGGCTCATCTTCCCGATGGAGGGGTTTGTGCTCGCCGGGGAGATGGCCGGAAGCTTGGCTTCCTTATAGATGGGAAGGGCGGCCATGGTGGAGGAACTGCACAGATGCCCGATGACGATGTAGACATCAGGATCGGCGGCGAATTTGGTGGCGACGTTGGCGGCTTCCTTTGGATCACAGAGATCATCGCCGAGAACGATCTCTACCTTTCGTCCGTTGATCCCACCTGCGGCGTTAACTTCCTCACCCATCAGCAGGGCGGCGTTCTTAACACCCTCACCGAATGTTGCGAGCGGCCCGGTGAAGGGCGAAGCGACAGGGATTTTAATCGCCTTTTCAACCTTTGCCTCTTCCTTTTTCTTCGCACACGCAGCGAAAATAAAGGTGAGCCCCACTGCGACTAATGCCAGTTTCCAGACCAAGCTTTTTTTCTTCATCATAACCCTCTCCTATTTTATCCCGTTTGGTTTTCTCCATCCCAATTTCCCGGACTATTAAACAAAAGGCCTTGCGGAAGCATAAGGATTTTTTGTGAAGTCGTCAATAGGGATGCCACCCTCATGGATTAAACAGGCTATAGGTGCAGTATAAAGAATGTTCAACGTTCAAAGTTCAACGTGACAGAGAAAAAGAACGTTCAATGCTTGCCGCGTTACTCTCGTCTGCCTCGATGCTTCTCGCAATGACGGCAAAATAATAAATGTACGCTGATTTCCGCTGATAGGTCTAAAACTAAAACCTGATCATTGTGGCAAAACCTTATCCGCGTCCATCTGCGTCCATCCGCGGTAAATGACTTTAAGGCTTATTGGCCATAGCCCATAGCCTGCTTTTCTCCATTGCTTGCCTTATCCCCTCCATCCATGTTAGACCAAGCCTTTGCATCCGCTTTTCCCCTACAGACTCTGGACTGTTGGCTCTGGACACTGGACTCTGGACTGGTAATACACTTCCATCAGGGTCAGCCCCTGGGCGGGAGCTTTACGGGGAGCATTCAGGCGGGACCCGGCATCCAGGAGTTTCTTCAGGTCCCCCGGCGACATCCTGCCTTTTCCCACTTCAACGAGAGCGCCCGTGATATTCCTGACCATGTGTTTGAGAAATCCATTGGCCTCAAAGAAGATGGTGACGATATCTTCGTTCTGTTCGATGGAGATCTCCCTCATCTCCCTCACAGTTGTTCCGGGATCTCCGGAGGACCGGAAGGCGAAAAAATCTTTCTCCCCTATGAGGTGAAAAGCGCCTGCCCTCATACTCTCCAGATCCAGGGGATGCCGGACATTCCA
Source organism: Deltaproteobacteria bacterium (assembly GCA_013151915.1). Lineage (NCBI taxonomy): Bacteria > Pseudomonadati > Myxococcota > Myxococcia > Deltaproteobacteria bacterium. The sequence continues at coordinate 36,111 of JAADHJ010000001.1, read as the reverse complement.
TACCCTGTTTCTGAGGAGAGCCGTGGGTTTCCGACGATTGAGGATAAGATAACGGTATCTTTTCCCAGTTGCGCTGAAACGCGAGTGAAAACCCTCGGGGGCCCATCTGCAGTCAACCACCCTCACATCTCCGGGCAGGAGGCTGTTTAACCCCAGCGCTACGTTTTCAGGTGGAATCCTTTTGGGAACATCACAGTGGGCCACCTGCGCAAGGGCATGAACACCGGCGTCTGTTCTTCCCGAGGCTGACACCCTGATCGTTTGACCCATCATACAGGTCAACGCATTCTCCATATCCCTCTGGACAGTCCGAAGGCCGGGCTGTACCTGCCAGCCGTGGAAGAAGGTCCCGTCGTACTCGATGGTAAGTACAAGCCTTTTCACGGGTTCAAAGCCATATCTGAATTAGATCGTAAAAAGTCCATTCGTGGCTTTTTACTCCACGGAAAGCGAAAAGTGTCATTTTCACTGGGCGCGTTGATGACTTTTTACAAAGTCATCAAAACTGGAGGGTCAGAATCGCCGATGCCCAGATAAGGATTACGATAAGGGCCAGGCTCTCCCTGCCGGTCCAGAGAAGCTGCTTCATGCTTGTCCTGCGCCCCCCCGGCACATATCCCCTCGCCTCCAGGGCCTTTGCCAGGTCATCTGCTCGTCTGAAGAGGCCGACGAAAACCGGCAACAGGATGGAGACAAGAGCGTTGGCCCTTCTCTTTATCCCTCCGTGTCCCAGATCGGCCCCTCTGGATTTCTGCGCTTTCCAGATCTTCTGGGTTTCATCCGAAAGCACGGGAATAAACCTGATGGCCATCATCATCATGAGGGAGAAATCCTGAACGGGGAAACGCAGCTTCTCCAGCGGTGACAGGATGGATTCCATACCCCTGGTTATCTCAAGGGGGGTAGTGGTGGCGGTCAGGAGGGAAGAGAGGGCGATAACCGTAATAAGCCTCCATGATATGAGCCCGCCTTCAGCTATCCCCTCGTGTGTGATCCGGATAAATCCCAGAAAAGGGCTGCCGGGAATGGGCTCTCCGGGGGTGAAGAACAGGTGGAGAACCGCCGTGAAGAAAAAGAGCCAGACAAAGAACCTCAGGCTCCTCAGGAAATAGGTCATGGGGATTCGGGACAGCCATACAGCCGCAAGAAGCGCGAATGATTGCAACAAAACAGCCCACGGATTGCTGACGGCGAAGGTCATACCCATCAACAAGGCCATGGAGGTCATTTTCAGACGCGGGTCAAGGCGGTGCACGACCGATTCGGCAGGATAATAGTTGCCCAGAGTGATGTCCTGAAACCAGCGCATTTTTTATGGCCACTTTAGATATGGTCGTAAAAAGTCCATCCGTGGCTTTTTACTCCACGGAAAGCGAAAAGTGTCATTTTCACTGGGCGCGTTAGGAGTCCGGCAGGGTTCTCCACCAGGCTCCTAGAGGTACTTCTCGGCAAGGATCTCCGCAATCTGGACGGCGTTGGTCGCAGCGCCCTTCCGAAGCTGGTCGCCCGAAACCCAGAATGCCAGGCCGTTCCCTGTGGAATAATCCTTTCTGATCCTTCCCACGTAGCAGACGTCACCGCCGGCGCTATAGATGGGCATCGGATATTTATTTCCCGCCGGGTCGTCGAGCACTTCAACCCCGGGAGCGGCCGACAGAATTTCCCTGGCCTTTTCCGGTGTGATCTCGTTTTCGGTCTCTATGTTCACAGCCTCGGAATGGGCAGTCAGAACCGGCACTCTGACACAGGTTGCGGTAACCTGGATCTCATCGTCATGGAACATCTTGCGGGTCTCGTTGTGCATCTTCATCTCTTCCCTGGTATAGCCATTTTCAAGGAAGGAATCTATGTGCGGGATCACGTTAAAGAGCAGCGGATGAGCAAATGCCTGGACCTCCAGTGGGTTACCGTTACTCCAGTCCCTCGTCTGTTTTTTCAGGTCCTCGATGCCCTTGGCTCCGGCGCCGCTTGCTGATTGGTAGCTTGAGACGATAACCCTTTTGATCCGACTGTAGTCGTAAAGGGGCTTGAGCGCCACTACCATGATAATGGTAGTACAGTTCGGGTTGGCCACAATCCCTTTCTTTGCAAACTGTCCTGCGTCCCCGGGATTGACCTCGGGGACGACCAGGGGCACATCCCTGTCCATTCGGAACGCCGACGAGTTATCCACGACCACCGCCCCGGCCTCCACCGCCGCCGGGGCAAATTCCCGGCTTCTTTCACCACCGGCGGAAAACAGTGCGATATCAACCCCGGAAAATGAGTCTTTCGTCAGTTCCCTGACGGACACATCTTCACCCCTCCACTTGAGGATTTTTCCTTTGGAACGGGACGAAGCGAGGTAACGGATCTCCCTGACCGGAAAGTTCCTCTCCTGGAGGACTTTAATCATCAGTTCTCCCACGGCGCCGGTAGCGCCGGCGACAGCCACCGAAAAATTTTTTTTGCCCATCTGAACTTCCCCTCGTTCCAGGGACCGGAGTCCCATGTTCTCTACTTATGTTTAGAACAGCGCACGCAGCCCGCGAACAGCCTGTCTCGTCCTGTGTTCGTTCTCCACAAGAGCGAACCGTACATGACCATCACCCCCGGCACCGAAACCGATCCCGGGAGATACAGCCACCTTGGTTTTTTTCATGGCCATGAGTGAAAATTCAAGGCTTCCCATCTCACGAAATTTTTCGGGGATGGGGGCCCATACGAACATCGTCGCCTTAGGTTTTTCCACCTCCCACCCGATCCGATTCAACCCCTCAACGAGGACATCACGGCGGTGCCGGTAAATTTCAACCGTCTCCTTGACGCACTCCTCGGGACCGTTCAGGGCTATTATGGAAGCTATCTGGATAGGTTGAAACATCCCATAGTCCAGATAACTCTTTATGCGGACCAGGGCCCCTACAAGCCTCGGGTTTCCCACAACGAACCCCACACGCCACCCCGGCATATTGTAGCTCTTCGAAAGTGTGAATATCTCGACGCCGATATCCTTTGCACCCGGCACCTGAAGCAGGCTGGGAGCTCTGTAGCCATCAAAGACGATATCCGAGTAGGCCAGATCATGGATCACGAACAGTTCATACTCCCTGGCCAATTCAACTACCCTTTCGAAAAAGGAAAGCTGGACCGTATAGGTCGTGGGGTTATTGGGATAGTTGAGCATGAGGATCTTCGGTCTCGGCCATGTACCCTTGATCGTTTCTTCCACTCCCGCGAGGAAGTCATCCTCATTGCCAAGACTGGGGACGCTTTTGACGTCGGCGTTGGCGATGACCGCGCTGTAAAAATGGATTGGATAGCATGGATCCGGGACAATCACGGTGTCTCCGGGCGCTACCATAGCGAGGATCAGGTGTGAAATACCCTCCTTGGAACCGATGGTGGCAACTACCTCGGTATCAGGGTCCAGGTTCACGCTGTACCTTCTGTCGTACCAGTCGGCCATTGCGGATCGAAGTTTATATATCCCTCGGGAGACGGAATATCGGTGATTCCGTGGGTCCTTTACGGCCGAAAGCATCTTTTCAACGATATGGGGAGGCGTAGGAAGATCGGGGTTGCCCATGCCGAAATCAACGATATCATCACCCCTGACCCGGGCCTTGTATTTGTGCTCGTTGACAATGTTGAAAACGTAGGGCGGCAGTCTTTTTATTCGGTAGAACTCTTCCATTGGGAATCCTTTCCGTGAGCTGATCCATACCAAAGAAGGACATTTTCTTATCACCAGGCCCGGGAGGTGTCAATGAAGTATGAGATACTCGTCAATAACCGAGGACGCCAGTGATCTGTATGCGTCTCCTTTCGGGGAAAAAACAACCTTCCTGCCGATCTCTTCATATTCCATCTCAATTATCAGGTTCTCGGGGGTCATGGAGTCCGGCTCCCGTTCAACCCATTCGATGACGATGACTCCGCTGCCGCCGAAGACATCCCGGTAGCCGGTGGAATCGAGGTCCTCTCTTCCCGAAATCCGGTAGAGGTCAAGATGGTACAGGGTCAACTCACGGCATGGATAGCTTTGCAGGATGGTGAATGTCGGGCTGGAAACAGAATGTCCCTCGGTGATCCCCATACCCTCCGCTACACCTCGTACAAGGGTCGTCTTCCCCACACCCATAGGCCCCGAGAGGCCAATGACGGCGCCATCGAATACATGCTTTCCAACGGTCATCCCCAGGACCAGCATCTCCTCGGGCCCGGTGATGCAAAGAGACTCAGACTCGTTCATCCTCTGGCAGGGTCGTAAAAAGTCCATTTATGGCTTTTTACTCCACGGAAAGCGAAAAATGTCATTTCCACTTTCCTCACAAATCTTCGATTTGGGCGCCCCTTAATGGGCGCAGTGGTTAAATATTATCCGCGTTCATCTGCGGTAAAGGAATTTTTAAGGCTTATTGGCCGCTGATGCACGCTGATTTTCGCTGAGTTGATGACTTCTTACGAAGTCATCAACCGGTTGAAGCTAGAGCTTTGATAATTTCCCGTTTTCCAACAATACCGGTGGCGTGACCGTTCTCCATAACGGGCAGAAAATGGATACCATCCTCGGTCATGAGGGTGGCGATGTCAGGCAGGGTGGTGTCGGGTTTGATGGTAACCGGGTTCCTGGTATAGATATCATCGACCTTGCTGGCGAGCATCCGATGAAGTTCTTCCTTGAAATGCTCGGAACTCTCCAGGTAGATCACCGCATCGAAGAGCGAGACGACCGTGGGCAGGTGAAGGTTCTTCTCTTTGGCGATGAGGTCGCTTCCGGTCACTACCCCAAGAAGTTTACCCTTCTTGTCCACCACGACCGCCCCGGTAATATGCCGCCTTGAAAAGAGCCGCGCGAGTTCCTCAACCCCCATATCGGGAGAAACGGTCAGGAACGTTTTTTTCATCATCTGTGACGCTTTTAACATCGGCAACTCCATATGGCTAGATCACCCATCCACATCCTCGCTTCTCAACGCCGGGCCGATGTTGTCAAGGATGCTGACGGCCGTCAGGCTGTGCTGGGTTAACGCTTCAGCGGCCAGGTCGCCGGCAACCCCGTGAAGATAAACGGAAGCCAGAGCGCTTGTAAGGGCATCCTCGCCCCGGGCCAGGAGAGCACCGATCATCCCGGTCAGAACATCACCGGCGCCCGCTGTCGCCATGCCTGGATTTCCTGTGGGATTAATGAAAAATCTACCATCCGGGGCGGCCACAACCGTCCCGGCACCCTTAAGAACGACAACGCAATCGGACCTGCTGGAGCAGGAGAGGGCTGCCCCCACCCGATCCCCCTGGACCATGGATGTGCTTGAGTCAAGCAGCCGGGCCATCTCCCCTGGATGGGGTGTCAGAACCGTTTCCCCTCTCCTTTTGCGCAGATATTCCGGATTTCCGCTCAGGGCGTTCAGGGCATCGGCATCAACCACGACGGGAAATCCGTCCCAGGAGAGAACATCCCTCACCAGGGCCGCGGTCTCTGCCTGCACTGTGAGTCCCGGTCCGATGGCCATGGCGTCCCTCTCCCCGATAAGCTGTTTCAAGGCATTCTTCCCGTTGGCGGAGAGGGTTCCATCGCTGGTTTCAGGAATCGGGGCCGTCATAACCTCCGGAACTGCGGCATCCACCGCCCAAACCGCAGACACGGGCAGAGCGAGGGTCACCAGACCCGCCCCGGAGCCAAGAGCGGCCTTTGCCGCAAGGATTCCGGCGCCGGTTTTCCCTATGGACCCGGAACAGACCAGAAGGTGTCCGAAGGTACCCTTATGGGAATCCTCCCATCGCCGGGAAAAGCCGGAAGTGACCGTTTCGGGCCCCGAAATTTTCCCGGGAAACTCCGTTCCGATTTCCGCGGCCCGGGGGATGCCGATATCGGCAACAACGATTTCTCCGGCGAAATGAGCTCCAGGATATTGAACGAGCCCCAGTTTAGGGTAGGCAAAAGTCACCGTCACGTCAGCCGTCACAGCCTCACCCATGGGAAAACCGGTTTTACCGTTGATACCGGAGGGGATGTCTGCGGAGATAACAATGCCCGGACAGGCGTTTATGGCCCTGACCGATTCCGCCGGCAGCCCATCGATCTCCCTGTGGAGGCCCGTACCAAAAAGCGCGTCGATGACGACGTCGGAATTCTCCAGGCGCCTTCGCTCCATTTCCACGTCGGCGGGAGAACCGACTACCCGGACAGGTATGCCCAGCTTCCTTAGAATGCGAAGTTGGGCCCTCGCATCCCCACGGAAGGAACTCTTTCGCGCGGCCAGAAACACCAGCACTTCGTGCCCCCGGTCAGCGAGGTGCCTGGCAGCCACCATGCCATCGCCTCCATTGTTCCCGGGCCCGCAGATAACCGATATCTTCCCGGGTCCTTCGGAAAGGCGTTTCTCAACCTCTTCAACAAGAGAAAGACCCGCATTTTCCATAAGAACCATGGATGGAATCCCGAGCTCCCGTATGGCCCTGGAGTCGATCTCCCTCATCTGCGCAGGGGTGACCAGCTTCAAATCACTTCTCCAAAATGACAACCGCTATGGCGGATTCGTCGGTATGCGTCAGGCTCAGGTGTGTAATTTTCACCTCCATGGAATCCGCCAGTTCCCTGGCCCGTCCGCGGAGGGTAATATACGGTTTTCCCAGTTCATCGTTCAGGACATTAACATTTGTCCAGGACATGCCCTCGCTCAATCCTTTGCCCAGCGCTTTGAAAAAGGCCTCCTTGGCGGCGAACCGTGCCGCCAGGTGGAAATGCGGCTCCCCCTTGGTCCTGGAATAGGCTAACTCCTCCTCCGTAAATATGCGGTTCTCCACCCTGTCGGCCCACTTAAGGAGCACTTCCTGCATACGTTTGGTCTGCACATTATCCAGCCCCACGCCAACAATCATGATGCCCCTCCTATCACCGTCTTCATCTCACGGACGGCCCTCTCAATCCCGACCATAATGGCCTTGGCTACTATACTGTGGCCGATGTTCACCTCGATAACCTCTGGAATACCAACGATCCTTCGAACATTCCTGTAATCAAGCCCGTGTCCCGCCACGACCTCCATCCTCAGCTTGCTGGCGACCTTGGCCGCGTTAAGGATTCGCTGAAATTCGGTCTCAGCATCCTCAGGGGATTTGGCATCGGTATATTTTCCCGTGTGGATCTCCACAGCGTCTGCACCTATTCTGTGACATGCCTTGATCTGGTCAATGTCGGGATTCACAAAAAGACTCACCCGTATCTCGGCATCCTGGAGGAGACGAACGGTTTTTTTGAGGAAGTCGACGTTCATACCCACTTCCAGGCCCCCCTCCGTCGTCAGCTCCTCCCTGCGCTCCGGAACCAGGGTGGCGGAATCCGGTTTTACCTCCAAGGCGGTCTTCACCAGGTCCGATGTGGCTGCCATCTCGAGATTGAGTCTGGTTTTTACCGTCTTCCTCAGGATAAACAGGTCCCGGTCCTGAATGTGCCTCCGGTCCTCCCTCAGGTGCACCGTAATCCCGTCGCACCCGGCCAATTCGGCCAGGACAGCCGCTTCCACCGGATCGGGCACCTGGATTCCCCGAGCCTGCCTGACTGTGGCTACGTGGTCAACATTGACCCCCAGTCTTACGTATCCTTCAGCGGTTCCGCCCATCATAATTCCGTCACCCTCTTTCTTCTGGGTTTTCCCATTGACAACCTCGTAAAAAGTCTCTTATTCCGGATTTCCACACCCCAGGCGCCCGGACAGCTCATCACATATCCGCTCGGAAACCTCTTCGGCCAACCGTCCCGAAGCGCACGATACGGTCACACGGAGGAGAGGTTCGGTTCCGGAATACCTCAGGCTGAGGAGGTGCCCCTCCCCCATGGCCTCTCTTGCCTCCAGGATGATCTGCCGATACCACGCCTGGTCCTCAAGAGGTGGTTTACTCTTAACCTTGAGGTTTCTCATGACCTGGGGATATCGCACCCATCCGCTTCTCAACTCACTGAGGGTCAGGCCGGTTTTCACCATGACTTTGAGAACCTGAAGAGCGGTGATTATCCCATCACCCGTGGTGGTATGGTCGAGGAAAATTATATGTCCGGAGGGTTCTCCCCCGACAACAGCGCCGGCGCGAATCATCTCCTCGAGAACATAGCGGTCTCCAACCGGAGCTCGGATGACCTTGATGCCCCTGCTGTTCATGCTGATCTCAAGGCCCATGTTTGTCATTACAGTTCCAACCATGGTATGGCCCGAAAGAAGTTTACCCTCGTCCATCCGGGAGGCGCAAATAAAGAGGACGTCATCACCGTCGACGATCTCACCACTGGAATCGGCCAGAATCGCCCTGTCCCCGTCACCGTCCAATGCCAGGCCCAGATCGGCCCCGGTTTCGACAACCTTGCCGGCCATCACCTCCGGATTGGTTGAACCACATCCGGAGTTTATGTTCATGCCGTCCGGATCGTCGCCAATGGTAATGACGTCGGCTCCAAGCTCGGAAAAGATGGCGGGGGCCACTTTGTAGGCGGCTCCGTGGGAGCAGTCCACGACAATTTTAATACCGTCAAAGGTCATATCCTTAGGTATGCTGGACTTGGCGAAAACGATGTAGCGTCCCTCTGCATCGTCTAAACGGAAGGCCCGTCCGACGTGAGAATGGGTCGGTCTGGGGAGGTCTTCACGATCCATGAGCTGTTCTATTTGCGCCTCATCGGCATCGGGAAGCTTCATACCGTCACGCCCGAAAAATTTTATCCCGTTGTCCTGAAAGGGATTGTGGGATGCGGAAATCACGATCCCTGCATCGGCCCGCATGGAACGGGTAATAAAGGCGATGGCGGGGGTAGGCAAAGGACCGACCAGGTAAACGTCCGTTCCCATGGAACATATGCCGGACATCAGGGCCGATTCGAGCATATAGCCGGAAAGCCTGGTATCCTTTCCGATAATAATCCTCGGTTTGACCTTCTGGTTTTGGAAAAAAACCCCTGCGGCCATACCCAGTTTAAGGGCAATTTCAGGCACAACAGGAAATCGGTTGGCCTCTCCTCTCACTCCATCAGTGCCAAAAAGCTCTCTTTTATTAGACATTTATGATATTTACCTCATTTTTTACATTAGCTATATTCTTCCAGGCGGCTTTCATTTTCTGATCAATTTTGATTCCCTTCCTTGATCTTCGTCTTTATGGGCGTTATGGGTACGGTGACGGTGACCTTGGGCTTTCCCGCAACACGCAGCAACGGATCAGGCATTACAAGGGACACATCCATCGTTACGGTCTCAACCGCATTATCGATGATCACCGGAGCTGTCTTAACCGAACGGACGGGCTTTACCTGGGAGCTCGGGCCGCGGATCTCAACGGTCGGCGGATCGACCACAGGGTCCCCTGCCATAAACCCTTCAGCAGGTTTGCCCTTAACCACAAGGTGCACAGGCAGCCGCTTCTGGATGGTCCTCTCAAGTTTGAGACTCACGGAAGAGGGACTGATCCTCGTTACGGTTGTTCGTTCCGGAACCTTGACATCCCCCGGATAAAGTTCGAAAGTCGTCTCCCCTTCCACGGCTCCGCTCAGGTCCAGGGGAATGGTAATCCCCATCTGGGATATTCGGGAGACGATTCTTCTGGGTCCGGAGATACGGACATCCACCCTCTCCACAGGCCCCACAACCACCTCCATCTCCGACGGAAGATTATGAAGTTCCAGGGGAATTCCCAGGCTGACCTCCATCTCTTTGCCCCCTGTACCCCTGTTGATTACGACCCAGAGGAAAAGGGCTAAAAACAGGGAAAACAGTTTAAGCGGCAGGTTTTTTTTCAGTACCGACAGCAAGGCGTAATCTCTCCCACCAGTGCCCGGGCTTCCGCGGTCTTCCGCTTCCGGCCAGGAGTTTTTCCAGCATTCTCTTCAGTTCATCCGTTTCCAGGCGCGAATACAGCTTTCCCTCGCACGCTGTTGATATTTTCCCGGTCTCCTCCGAGACGACGACAACAACCGCGTCTGTCTCCTCTGTAAGCCCCAAGGCGGCCCTGTGACGTGTCCCCAGGATCTTTTCCAGGCGGGGATTAAGGGTCAAGGGGAGAAAGCAGCGGGCCGCGGCCACGGTGCCGCCGCTTATTATTACCGCGCCATCATGAATCGGCGAAAAGGGCATGAAGATTGACATAAGAAGATCCTTGCTGATATTTCCATTGATGGCCAATCCCTTCTCAATGTAGTTCTTCAGCCCCGTGGAACGTTCCAGAACGATCAGTGCCCCGATACGGCGGTTCGATAGCGCCGCGACGGTCTTGGCAACCTCCTCGATAAGATGCTTTTGCTCCCGCGGATTGGTCCCTGTCAAAGGGTTGGACCCGACAAGGGCCAGTGCTCTTCTTATCTCGTTCTGGAATAGGATAACGATGACGATGACGATGGATCCAAGGAAGTTCTGAAGAATCCAGGTGAGTGTATTGAGTTCGGTGCTCTGGGCGAACAGATAGGCGATCCCAAGGATAACGAGCCCGAAAACCATCTGGATGGCCCTGGTCCCTCGGATAAGGGCCAGAAGCCAGTAGAGGACCACCGTTACGGCGGCGATGTCGGCAAAATCCTGCCACCTGAGGCTTTTGAGAAACTCCAAAACGGCCGACATCAGTTTACCCGTACCTTGATCCGGTCAATCACCTTCACTGCCTTGACCGTCTGCGCCACATCGTGAACCCTGACCATGTCGGCCCCACTGAGCACAGCTGCCGACGCCGCGGCTACAGAACCTTCCAACCTGTCGGTCACCTCGGTTCCGATGATGCTTCCGATAAACGATTTTCTGGAGACCCCAACCATGACGGCTGTCCCGAGGGACCTCAATTCTCCCGTCCTGGCGATAAGTTCCACATTCTGGGCCACGTTTTTCCCGAAACCGACCCCCGGGTCCACACAGAGCCTTTCGCGCGGGGTCCCTGCCGCCTCCGCCTGACACACAGCCCCTTCAAGAAAGGAGTAAACCTCCGCCAGGAGGTCATCATATGTGAGGTTGTCCTGCATGGTCCGCGGCCTTCCCCTGGTATGCATGAGGATGGCGGATGCACCAGCCTCCCCTACTACGGGCTTCATTCTTTTGTCGAAGGACATCCCGCTTATGTCGTTGATGATCGAGGCGCCGGAGGCAAGGGCCTTCCCGGCCACCAACGCCCTCGTGGTGTCAACAGAGATAACGGGAACCCCCTTACCGGCCAATTCCTCAATAACGGGAATTACCCTGGATAACTCCATCTCCGGGTCCACCCGATCAGCGCCTGGTCTGGTGGACTCTCCACCGACATCCACGATGTCGGCACCCTCCCGGATCATCTCCAATCCTCTGGCGACAGCTGCTGCCGGATCGATGTAGCGTCCGCCATCCGAGAAGGAATCCTTCGTGACGTTGAGAACCCCCATGACAAGGGTCTTGCCATCCTCCAGGAGGTTCCGGCCATTCACGACAAAACGGCGGGAAGGACCCAGGGTTTTCACGACCTCAGCCAATGAGTCGGCAAGGTCCCCGAGACCGAACGGCTGCCCCTTCAGCTTTTTGATCAGCTTCCCAATCTGGCGGGAAGTGCCCATGATCAAAGCCGGCGTCCTGTCAATGGTCAACCCCGCGGCGTCACGCCGCAGCGCCACATCTCCGCCGAGGGAAAGCATATCCTGCTTGAGGATCAGGGCGGCTCTGAGATCCAAAGCATCAACTCGAATCAGACGGTGGGAGGCCTTGCCCTGCATGATCCTGCTCCCCTCAGGATCAACACCCAGACGGGTCATTTCATCACGGACACCTTCAGGAGTCAGACGAAGGATTCTCGGTCGCAGTGTCATCTGAACTTTCCGGGGAATCGGTCTCCGGCTCTTCCAACGGTTCTGCCGGTGAGTCTTCAGGCGGTGTCTCGATCTGTTGTTCCTCTGATTTATGTGTATTGTTCCTCTTGGGCGCGGGCAGCTCTTCGCCTTTGATAATCGCCTCTATCTCAACCCCGTCGAGGACCTCCCGTTCCAGCAGAATGTTGGCCAGACTGTGCAGGATCTCTATATTGTCACGCAGGATTTCAGTTGCCCTGTCATGTGCATTCTGGACCAGTTTTTTGACCTCCTCGTCGATCTTGATGGCTGTGCCTTCGCTGTAGTCGCGATGCTGGCTGATCTCACGGCCCAGAAAGATCTGCTCTTCCTTCTTTCCAAAGGTCAGCGGTCCCATCGTCTCGCTCATCCCCCATTCACACACCATCTTCCTGGCGAGTTCCGTCGCGTGTTCGATGTCGTTTCCGGCACCGGTCGTCTGCTGTTTGAGCACCAGTTCCTCGGCAACACGGCCACCCATGAGGATGGAAATCCGATCCACCAGGTAGTCCATGGGATACGTGTGCCGCTCATCGATGGGAAGCTGCTGAGTGAGGCCCAGGGCTCTACCCCTGGGAATAATGGTAACCTTGTGAATGGGATCGGTCCCGGGGATCATCTTGGCCACAAGCGTGTGCCCCGCCTCATGATAGGCCGTTATCCTCTTTTCCTCATCGCTGATAATCATGCTCTTTCGCTCGACGCCCATGAGGACCTTGTCCTTGGCGTCCTCGAAATCTTCCATGACAACAGCCTTCCGGTCCCTGCGCGCCGCCAACAGCGCAGCCTCGTTAACCAGATTGGCAAGATCCGCCCCCGAAAAACCGGGTGTCCCTCGCGCGACGACCTCGAGGTTCACATCCTCATCCATGGGAATATTCTTTACATGAACCAGCAGGATACCTTCCCGTCCCTTGACATCCGGATTCGGGACCACTATTTGCCTGTCAAACCTCCCCGCCCTCATGAGGGCGGGGTCCAGAACGTCGGGGCGGTTGGTCGCCGCAATAAGGATTACCCCCTCATTGGATTCGAACCCGTCCATCTCAACGAGAAGCTGGTTGAGGGTCTGTTCGCGCTCATCGTGCCCGCCTCCCAGGCCGGCTCCCCTGTGACGACCGACGGCGTCAATTTCATCGATAAAAATAATGCACGGCGCGCTTTTCTTCCCCTGTTCAAAGAGGTCTCTGACCCTGGAGGCTCCGACGCCGACGAACATTTCCACAAAATCGGACCCGCTGATGGAAAAAAATGGGACGCTCGCCTCACCGGCAATTGCTTTGGCAAGCAGGGTTTTGCCCGTTCCTGGAGGCCCCATGAGCAGAACACCTTTGGGAATTTTGCCTCCAAGTCGTTGGAATCTCTGGGGATCCTTAAGAAAATCGATAATTTCTTCCAGTTCCTCCTTGGCCTCGTTTACACCGGCCACATCCTCAAAAGTGACTTTTACCGAGGAGTCCGTCAGCAGACGGGCCTTCGACTTTCCAAATGAAAGGGCTTTGCTGCCCCCCGCCTGCATCTGCCTCATAAAAAAGATCCAGACCCCGATCAGCAAAAGCATGGGGAACCACGAAACCAGGATGGTTACATACCATGGACTTTGCTGGGACGGCGCTGCATTAATTTTTACTGCCTTGCCCCTCAGGAAAGAGACGAGATTGGGATCATCCGCAGCGTAGGACTTGAAGTGCCCCCCATCGGTAAACTCGCCCGTGATTGTTTTTCCCTTGAGAAGGACATCCTGGACGTCACCTTTCTCGACGCGGGAGAGGAAGTCGCTGTATCCCAATTCGGTTATCTGCTGCGGCCGGACGGAAAAAAGGTTATATAGCAGGATCATTACCAGTGCGATAACGACCCATAATGAGAGATGACGAAAGAAGTTGTTCAAGGGTAGCTACCTCCATTTTCTTTAGTTAAATTATACATTTACCACATTTTACCTTATGTAACAACCACAATTTTCCAGCTTGACCCTATTAAACCGTCTATGATGTTTCCCCAGGCCCTTTTGAACTGAAAGAATCAAGCCGGAGGAGATAGGCCTCGGATGGGCTTCCCGGCTTCAAGGCGATCCTTTGAGAGATTTCAACACCCCCGATCCAGATTATAGCCCCTTCCCGATCAGTAATAACAGGAAGATAGTCCCTGTCCTGCCGGGGAACCTTCCGGTCCATGAGAAAACGCTTCAGGGTCTTCGAATGACCCATCCCCAATGGCTGAAACCGGTCCCCCGACCTTCGTTGGCGGACAAAAAGAGGCGTTTTCAGGCCTTTTTTTGCAACCAGGGCCTCCGAACCCCGTGGAAAGATGCGTTGGCCGTCATAAAGCACCTCAGAGGCTGTCAGAAAAGCTCCCAGCTCCGGCAGATTGACCCTCCCCGGCACCCGCCACTCCCTTTCACGGAAGGGCGATGGGCCATGGCCACGGCAAGGGCTGTTTCCAAGGACCACCCTGTCGTGATAAACCTCGATCTCCAGGCGGTCAGACAGTCTGACCTTTCCCGCTCCCTTCTTCAGACATCTGACAAATTGTTGCACAAGAGGCATCTTGGGATGTCCCACAATCACCGTCTGAAGCATTCTGATGGCGGCCCCCTCAAGCAGGCACCGGGGAATGCGGTCGATAGCCCCGCGGTCTACGGCAGCCACTGACGGGTCAAGCCGTTGTCCGGTCAAATGATCAAGTGCCCGGGATTCCCATTCCGTCAATGCTGCGGCGGCTTTTCCAAGCCGCACGAGCAACGGGGAAATATCCTTTTTAAATAGACTGTTTAACCCCGGGATGGTGAGATGTCTTAACCTGTTCCTGGAATAAACGATATCGAGGTTGGAACTGTCCTCCAGTGGAATCAGCCCTTCCATGGCACAGTATTCCTCGGTGTCACGACGAAAAACGCCAAGCAATGGACGAAGAACTTTCCCCTCCTTTTCACTGATCCCGCCCAGGGACCGCCAATCCATTGCTCTGAGGGTGCGGAAGAGTACGGTTTCCGCCTGGTCATCGGCCTGGTGGCCGGTCAGTATCCATCTCGCCCCGACCCTCAGGGCGGCATCACAAAGGAAACTGTAGCGCATTTCCCTCAGGGCCGCCTCCATGGATCGCAACCGACTCCTCGTCACGCGGACATCTTCTTTTCGGAGAAGGCCGGTGACAAGGGGTACGCCCATTGTTCTGCAGATTTCCCCGACAGCCACGGCATCCCGCCTGGAATCCTCCCCCCGGACAGCATGGTCAAGATGTGCAGCCGTCAATATCCCGGAGCGGCCTGCCTGCAGTCGAGAGAGTATTCCAAGAAGTGCAAGGGAATCAGTCCCTCCGGATACGGCAACAAGAAGACAGTGTCCGGGCTCAGCACCCAACCGCCCGAGGGTCTCTGACACCTTCTTTTGAAGTTTCTCCACTTTCATTGCTTTAGAATCAACCACCTGCTTTTTTTAGATCGACGTTCACAAAAAACCCAGGGCCCTGGGGCTCTGGGTTCATTCCATGGGTGGAGATTGTTTCTGGAAATATCGCCAAAGCCGGGCTATTTTTCGATCTCCTGATTCTCCCAGCCCGGCCTGCTTTTTATCAGGTCAAGTTCCCTTGAAAGGATTTCGTAGTGCCCCAGCTCCATATCGGCAAGGTACTCGAGAAAACCCTTTGACCGGGCATCGTCAGCCTTGTGGGCCATTTCATCGTATCGCTCCGCGGCATCTTTTTCGTTTTTCATCGCCAACTGGAGGATACTCTCCATAGACATTTCCACCATATCGGGAACAACTGTTTCCCTGTTTCCAGACATCACATCGCCCGGTTCGATTCCCGTCTGCGCCCAGTAGAGGCGGCTCAGGGTCTTCCGGTGTTCCAGTTCGTCTTCGGCCAGGCCCAGAAGCCTCCTTCGAACAAGCGGGTTTTTGACCTTTTGGGCCGCTGCAAGGTAGAACTCTCTTCCCTCCATCTCGGCTTTAATTGCTTCAAGGATCGTCTCTCCGGTTTTCACGTTTGCAGCCAAGGTATTACTACCCCCTTTGAATTTTTCATGAACCTATCATTTTCCGGCGATCCGTTCCAGAGAAAGATGATGGCTTCGCAAGAAGTTATCATCGCGCCCACTCAGGGCCGCGCAAATCGAAGATTTGTGAGGAAAGTGAAAATGACACTTTTCGCTTTCCGTGGAGTAAAAAACCATTAATGGGCTTTTTACGACCCTGTCAAAGATGATGGCTTCGCAAGAAGTTATCATCGCGCCCACTCAGGGCCGCGAAAATGGATGGATTTTTTACGACCCTATCAAAAGATGATTAAATTTTCCGCCTGTACCTGCGCATCGTCAGGGAGTTGGTGACCACGGAGACGGAGCTGAAGGCCATGGCCGCGCTGGCGACGATGGGGCTTAGCAGGATACCCGTGAAGGGGTAAAGGATTCCGGCCGCAATGGGGATGCCGAGGCTGTTGTAGCAGAAGGCCCAGAAGAGATTCTGTTTGATCTTCATCATGGCATACCTGGAAAGGTCTATAGCCATGACCACATCCCTGAGGTCATCGCGGATTAAAACGATGTCCCCGGATTCGATTGCGACATCCGTCCCGCTTCCGATGGCAATTCCCACGTCGGCCTGGGTAAGAGCCGGGGCATCGTTTATTCCGTCACCCACCATGGCAACGCGGTGCCCTTCCTGCTGAAGCTTTATTATCTCTTCAGATTTCTCATGGGGCAATATCTCCGAAAGGACCCTCTTGATTCCAAGTTCCTTCGCTATGGCATCACCGGTTCTCCTGTTGTCCCCTGTGATCATCACTACCTCTTTGCCCATTTTTTTCAGGGCGCTGACTGCCTCCCTCGAATATTCCTTCAAGGTATCGGCCACCGCCAGGACTCCTGCCAGGATCCCATCCGAAGCGACGATCATCGCTGTCTTTCCCTGTGTTTCAAGACTCCTAAGGGTCTCCTCAACCGGGGCTACATCAATCCCGATTTCGACCATGAGAGCCCTGTTTCCCATAACCAGCTCACTACCTTCAACCCTTCCGCTGATCCCTTTCCCCGTTGTGGAGCGGAAATTCTCCGGATGGGTCAGATTCAGACCTCTTTCTTCGGCCCCCTTCACGATGGCGTCCCCCAGGGGATGCTCGGAGTTCTTCTCAAGGGAGGCCGCGACCCGGAGCAGTTTATCTTCCTGCCAACGGCCCGATGGGATGATATCGGTCAGTTTGGGCTCACCCTTGGTCAGTGTACCGGTTTTGTCAAAGACCACGGTGTCAACCTTGTGCGCGGTTTGCAGCACTTCGGCTGTTTTGATCAGCACCCCATTCTTGGCGCCCAGCCCTGTTCCCACCATTACGGCGGTAGGTGTGGCCAGGCCAAGAGCGCATGGGCAGGCGATAATCAGGACCGAGATGAAGACTGTAAGCGCGAAGATGAAGCTTTGTCCCGCAATGATCCATACAAAGAAGGTAAGTATGGCAAGACCCACAACAACAGGAACAAAATAGGCGGAAATGCGGTCGGCAAGGGCCTGGATAGGTGCCTTTGACCCCTGGGCATCCTCCACCATCCGGATGATCTGGGCAAGCGCCGTATCGCTTCCAACTTTAGTTGCCTCGAACCGGAAAGAACCGGTCCTGTTGATGGTGGCGCCGATGACCTGGTCTCCAGGTGCTTTTTCCAGAGGGATGCTCTCGCCCGTGAGCATGGACTCATCCACCGTTGAGTGACCCTCCAGAACGGTCCCATCAACGGGAATCTTCTGCCCGGGCTTTACCAGAACCACATCGCCCGTATGCACCTTTTCTATCGGGATTTCCATTTCCACCCCATCCCTGACGACGGTGGCCATTCTTGCCTGAAGCCCCATCAAAGCCCTTATGGCTTCGGAAGTCTTTCCTTTGGCCAGAGCCTCGAGCCACTTCCCCAACAGGATGAAGACGATAAGAATCCCGGCCACCTCGAAGTAGAGGTTTTGGGCGGTAAACGTTCCACCGCCGGACCAGATCGAAATAGACACGACCACTGAATAAATCCAGGCGGCCCCAGTCCCCAAAGCCACGAGTGTGTCCATGCTGGCCATACGTGTTTTTATCACCGCCAGGATGCCCCGGGTGTAGAATTGGTAATTTACTACCAGAATGGGCGTAGCCAGGGAAAACTGGAGTATGGCCATCCAGAGGTCGGAAATGTCAGGCATGGGAAAACCGAGGTGGGGCGCCATTGCCAGGTACATGAGGGGAGATCCCAGGAGTGCCGAGATGATGAATTTGAGTTTGGTAGTCCGTATATCCTTCGCCCTGGCCTCCTTCTCCCTGTCAACCGTTGCCGCAACACGTTCCAATGGTGTAAAGCCGAGTGCCTTTATGGCTTCCATGATTGATTCGGGAGACACTACCGATGGGTCGTAATCCACGGCCGCCGACTCGGACGCCAGGTTCACACGGGCGTCTGAAACTCCATTCAAAGCCTTGACGGCCTTCTCGGTATTGGCCACACAGGAAGCGCAGGTCATCCCACCGATGGAAAGGTTGAGGGTTTCATTGCCATTCCCTCTCGGGTGAGGCGTATATCCGACCTCCCGGACCTTGGCCATGATGTCTTCCGGAGAGACGATATCGGGGTCAAAGCGAAGGGCGGCGGATTCCGAGGCGATGTTCACAGACGCCTCCACCACACCGGGCATCTTCTTTAATGCCTTCTCGATGTTGGCCGCGCACGAGGCACAGGTCATCCCCGTGATTCCGATGGTCAGGCTTTCCACCTCCTGTTCCCTCACAAAGGCGGAGTAACCAATTTCTCCGACCGCCCTGGTGAGATCATCACTGGAGGTTTTTTCCATGTCGAATTGGACCGTTGCGGTTTCTGCGGCATAGTTCACAGAGGCCTGCGTGACGCCGGGAACCTTACCAAGGGCCTTTTCAGTATTCACCGCACAAGAAGCGCAGTGCATTCCGGTGATCCCCAAGGTGATTTTCCGGGTATGAACACTTTCAGTTTCCTCGGCACCACCGAGCGGGACTTTACATGCCTCACCCTCGGTCAGGCTTTCAGGTGTCATGTTTTGGGAATCAGCCTCAGAATTTACGGACGTTGGACTTAAAAATTCCTCCTTACACCCCTCGCTGCAGAAATAGTATCTCTTTCCGTCCTTTTCGCCGGACAGTGCCGTATTCTCATCCACTTCCATATTGCACACAGGATCTCGTGCCATTAACGTCTCCTTATCCAGGACTATCCGGCAATGTTCACCGGGTTTAATCTACTTCATTTTCCATAGATTCTTCTTCCTTATTCTCGTTGGAGTCATGTTTTTTCCCCCCGTGCTTTCCGCCATGACCTCCGCAGCACCCGCCGCGGAACATCATGTAACCGAAGCCTACAACCAAAAGTATCGTTATAATATTTCCAGACGTCATATCCTGTCTCCTATCGCTGGGAGAGATATTGGAAAGACTTGGATCACCGGAATTTGCCCAGAAGTCTGATGACCTCTTCCACTTTTTTTTCTTTATCCTCCTGTTTGCTTCCGCTTAATGAATCTTTCACACAGCTTTCCAGATGGTGGCGAAAGATATTCTCCTGGACCTTGGCCAGTGCGCTGGATATGGATTTTAACTGGATCAGGATATCCACACAGTATCGCTCTTCCTCTATCATCCGCTTGATCCCCCTGACCTGTCCCTCAATTCGGTTAAGCCTGGGCACCTGCTCTAAATGGGTCGTCACTTTCTTCTCCAATGTCACACCCTCCTTTTGACGAAAATACCATACCCCCCTATGGTATACAAGTAAAATATTCCCCCCCTGTCTCTGACACAGGGGTGCATAGAGCTTCGGTCGACAAGAGGCTATGGTTGACAGAAGGGGCCTTATCTATGATTATGGCCCTCGCATGAAGATCTCTCTTCACCAGGTCAACACGACCGTTGCGGATTTTTCCGGAAACATCGGGAAGATCCTCTCCGAAGCCGGGAAGGCCCGTGAATCCGGGTCATCTCTGGCCATATTCCCGGAACTGTCCGTTACCGGCTACCCCCCCCTGGACCTGCTGACCAACCCGAACTTTACCCGGCAGACCGCGGATGCCCTCCGGACCCTCGTTGAACGGACTGCGGGCCTGGGACTGTCCCTGCTTGTTGGAACCATCCTGCCCAGCGATACACCGGGAGAGGGCAAGCCCCTGCACAATTCGGCAGTCCTGATCAGAGATGGGCGTATACTTGACATTCACCGGAAGGTCCTGCTTCCCACTTACGATGTCTTCGATGAGAGCCGTTACTTCGAGCCCGGACGGAAGCTTACCTCCTTTGATCTGGAAGGTTCGAAAGCGGGCGTCTCCATATGTGAAGATGCCTGGAACGACAAGACATTCTGGCTCACCAGGCAGTACCACCTGGACCCCGTTGAGGAATTCCTCTCCTCTAACCCTGTGCCGCTTATCAACATCGCATCCTCGCCTTTCAGCCGGGGCAAGGGGCACCTGAGAATAGAGATGCTGGCCAATATCGCCAGGCGTTTTGAAGTCCCGGTGATCTACGTCAACCAGGTTGGAGGAAACGATTCCCTGGTTTTCGACGGGCGAAGCCTGGTAATGGATAAAAACGGCCGGATCGTGGCGCTGGCTAAAGGATTCGAGGAGGATATGCTCCTCGTTGACCTTGTTGACCTACCCTCACCTGTCACCGATATCCCCGACATGGACGGAACCGAGGCCGTCTACAGGGCTCTGGTGAGGGGCCTTGGGGACTACGCCTTGAAGTGCGGTTTCCCTTCAGCGGTCCTCGGGCTTTCAGGTGGCATTGATTCGTCCCTGACGGCCGCGGTGGCTGCCGACGCCCTGGGACCTGAAAACGTCCTCGGTATCCTCATGTCCTCTCCCTACACGTCCCGGGAGAGCGTAACGGATGCGCAGGCCCTGGCTCACAATCTAAAAATTAATATAAAAAAAATAGACATATCAAATATTTATACGTCTTACCTTAATGAATTATCTGATGGTCTTGAGGGCCTGCCTGGTAACGTTACCGAGGAAAATATCCAAGCACGGATCAGGGGAAATATCCTCATGGCCCTATCCAACCGCTTCGGCCATCTCGTACTGTCCACCGGGAATAAATCGGAACTGGCCACGGGATACTGCACACTCTATGGGGATATGTCCGGCGGGCTGGCGGTCATCAGCGACCTTTACAAAGGGGAAGTCTATGAGATCTGCAGGTATCTCAACCGGAACGAAGAGCTGATACCTGGCAGAGTACTTACCAAGGAGCCATCCGCCGAGCTGCGTCCCAACCAGCGAGACGAGGATTCACTCCCCCCCTATGTCCTCCTGGATCCCATATTGAAAGCGTACATCGAGGACCACAAAACTCTGTCGGAAATCGTCGGTTTGGGGTATAAGGAGGACCTTGTGCGTTCCATTTTGAACATGGTGGAGGGCAACGAGTACAAGAGACAGCAGGCCGCCCCCGGAATCAAAGTCAGCTGGAATGCATTCGGACTCGGGAGACGGTATCCTATTGCCAAATACAGGCTTTATTAGTTAAGAAAGGATCCAACCATGAAATTATTCCGTTACCTTTTCGCCTGTACCATGGCGCTTCTAATTACCCTGCCGGTGGTCTCCTGTGCCAAGGATGGGGGACAGCCGTCCACCGAGGTATCCCCGCCCAACGCCCCATCGGAGGCGGTATCGGCCGGAAAGACCACAGCTGTAGCCGGCAGTGGAGTTGCCGCCCTCGTCAACGGCGATCCAATACCCCTGAGCGCGGTTGAAACGGCGGTGAGAAACACAGCCATCGGAATGAGTGGGGGTGAGAACGTGTCCACGGAGGCATTGATGAATCAACTCGGCCCCAGGATTCTGGACCAGCTGGTCTCCGGAGAACTGCTTTATCAAGAAGCCACCAAGGAAGGTTTCAAAGCATCCAAGGAAAAGGTGGACGAATCGTTCAATAAACTCGCGGGCCAATTTCCAACCAGGGACCAGTTCAATGCCGAGATGGTGAAACGAGGCTTCACCGAAGACTCCCTCAAGACCAACATTAAAAAACAGCTGACTATTCAGGGATTCCTTAACAAAACCATCATCTCCGGCATTGCGGTTACGGACGATGAGGCAAAGAAAAACTACGACAGCAATCCTGACTCCTTCCGCAAAGACGAGCAGGTGAAGGCCAGTCACATTCTGATCAATGTCGCCAAAGACGCGTCCGAAAAGGAAAAGGGCAAGGCCCTCGCACGCGCAAGAGAGATTGCGAAAAAGGCCCGGGAGAAGGGTGCCGATTTCGCCGCCCTGGCACGGGAGAACTCTGAAGGGCCCAGCGGCCCTTCCGGTGGTGACCTGGGATATTTCGGGCGGGGAAGAATGGTTAAACCGTTTGAAGAAGCCGTCTTCGGGATGAAGGTGGGAGAGGTAAGCGACCCGGTGCTTACCCAGTTCGGGTATCACGTCATCAAGCTTACCGATCGAAAGGAAGCACGAATTGTACCTTTTGAGGAGGTTAAAGGCAAAATCGTCTCAGACCTCACGAACTCCAGGATTAACGAAGCGATTGGAAAGAAGATCAAGGAGCTTGCCGGCCGGGCCGACATTCAGATTCTGTTCAAGCCGTCCCCACAAAGCGGGCTCTCCCCCCACAGCGGCCGGCCGGGACTGCCTCCAGGGCACCCGCCATCGAACTAGGAGCCTGTCGGGAAACCCCATCGGCCTTATGGATTATCGACAGTTGCATTGACAAATCGGTCCGGTTGGGTTAGTAAAGAAATGGAGGGGCGGTTCTGAAAGGGCCGCCCCTTTCTTTTCTCGGAACAGGATTAACGTAATAATGCTATCCAGGTCACAAAAACAGATTATCCACCCTTTCCATATCGGCCTGTCAACGGGTCCCGTGTTTTTCCTGGTTTTTTTGTGCCTCCTGCTTGTTCCCCCGGCCTATTCCCAGTCATCACCCCAGGCGGTTGCAAAGGTGAACGGGATGCCTATTTATCGGTCTGATATCAGCTGCGCATTGGAGGCATCTCTCGTACGGCAGGGACCGGCTCAAAAAGAACTATCGCAAGATGGAAAACCCCCGGCCCCCGACAATAACAGGGCATTGAGGCGCCTTATTGACATAGAGCTTCTCTACCAGGAAGGGCTCAAACAGAGTTTCCCGGGGTTGGATAAAGAGGTCGAGCGCCGCTACCGGATGGAGCTCGCCAGAATAGGTGGAAAGGAGCGTCTCTCCGCGGCCCTTAGCTGCATAAACATGGATATTCGGGATCTAAAAAAGAACATCTTCAGGAATCTGGTTATCAACCATTATCTGGATAAAGCTGTCTACTCCAGGATCCATGTGTCACCTGCGGAGATCGAACCTTTTTACAGTGCGAATCTGGAGATGTATCGCGTTGCCAGGGCTGCCCATGTAAACCAGATTTTCATACGGGTCAAAACATGGAAAAACAAATCCGAGGTCCATTCCGCCCTCTCCAGAGCAAGGTTGATCCACAACGAAGCGGAGAAAGGTTCCGATTTCGCATCCCTCGCACGGAAATATTCCCAGGATCCGGCTGCCGGAGCCACCGCCGGCGACATGGGACTCATTCAGGAAGGCAACCTTCACAACTCCATCGAAAAAATCGTCTTTTCCCTCCCTGAGGGGGGGATCAGTCCACCTGTTGAGACGCGAGGAGGCTTTCGCATCTTCAAGGTCGTATCCTACCGACCTTCAGCCTATCGACCGCTTAACGAGGTCCGCGATGAAATCGTCGCAAAATTGCGGCGAAAAAAGGCCAGGGCAATGATTTCCGAACTTGTGGAGGTGCTTCGATCAAAGGCCAAAATCGAGATTATGGACCCACGACCCTGAAAGAACGTTCAACGGGGTAAATCAGTCCAGAGTCCAGTGTCCAGAGGGGAAAAGCGGATGCAAAGGCTTGGTCTAACAGGGATGAAGGGGATGGAAGGGATAAGGCAAACATCGGAAGCGGATAAAACCTGAAATCTTTCGGGTTAAAGAGCTGCTCTCCGCAACAAGGCACATTATTTCACCACCCGTTCGCTGTCTCACTGGAGACACCCCCCCATATTATGGTTCAGTTTTAGATCTATCAGCGGAAATCAGCGTGCATCAGCGGCCAATAAGTCTTGAAGTCATTTACCGCGGATGAACGCAGATGGACGCGGATTAAGTTCAACCCCTAAGGTTTAGACTTAGATTTATCAGCGAGAATCAGCGTGCATCAGCGGTTAGTAAGCCTTAGAAGTCGGTTCATCCGGTTAATGCGTACATTTATTATTTCGCTGTCATTGCGAGGAGCATCGAGGCAGACGAGAGTGACGCGGCAATCCCGTGACAGGTCGAAGTTTCCTGGACCCTAGACCCAAGATCATGGACCCTGCTTTCAGGACCTTAGACCCCGGAATACCATATGAAACCCTTTATTTTCACCCAAAAATTGTATACAGTATACAGAGACAGTCCCAATCTCCGGGACCCGTGTCCCGTTATTTGCATTCACCAGTTAGGAAAAGGTCTACATCGCACTGAGGAGGCAATCCATGAGCAATCTGAACCCTATTTTCCAAAAATATTTAAAGGCTGTCGAGGAGCGTCTATCCAAGGGAATCCCCCCCCTTCCTCTGAGCGATGAGGAGACGAAAGCGGTATGTGAATCCCTGCAATCGAACAGCCTTGATCCCAAGGCTATGGTCAAGCCGGGCCTTGAAGACACCGCACAGACCCTCCTTTACATGCTCCGGGAGAGGGTCTCTCCCGGAGTTACCGATGCGTCCTACGTCAAGGCTGAATTTCTCGGCGGGATTCTTAGGGGTGAGAAATCATCCAGATACATCTCCCCTCAAGACGCCGTGGAAATGCTTGGGCAGATGGGGGGCGGTGCAAACATCCCCTTCCTGGTGGAAGCCCTTGACGCCGGTGAGGACATTGCGGCCGCAGCTGCAAAAGCCCTATCCCTGACCATCCTCATTTCTCCCTTGATGATCACCAAAATCGCCGAACTGGCGTCGGACGGCAACCCCTTTGCGCTGGATATTCTCCGCAATTGGGCCGAAGCCAAGTGGTTCGAGAACATGCCGCCGGTACCCGAAAGGGTTGAATGCGTTATCATCAGGACGAGCGGGGAGATCAACACCGATTTCCTGTCCCCGGCGCAGGAAGCTATTACCCGGGACGACATTCCGTTCCATGCGTTGTCCATGCTGTCCACCAGCCCGAACGATACCGATTTTCTCCATCGCCTTGAACAGATCAGGTCAGAACATCCCGGAATGCCGATCCTTTTCGCCGGCGACGTGGTCGGAACGGGCAGCAGCCGTAAATCAGCCTCCAACTCGCTGGTCTGGTGGATCGGAAACGACATTCCACAGACTCCGAACAAACGCCGCGGCGGAATCATAATGGCCTCGAAAATCGCCCCCATCTTTTTTAATACCCTCAGGGGCTGCGGGGCCATTCCTGTCCGCTGCCAGTCGGGGAACCTTCTGGAGGGAAAGGTTGTGGAGGTTGATTTTTCCAAGGGAACGGTCACCGAAAAAGGTTCCGGCGATATTCTCGCCAGATTTTCCGTGGACCCAATCTCCATCATGGAGGAATCCAGAGCCGGGGGAAGAAATCTCCTGATTATCGGGCGTAAACTGACGGCCCGCGCCAGGGAACTATGCGCAAAACAGGGCATCGAGGTTAAAGAACCCACCGTCACCCTGCCACGCAAACCGGAGCTGCCCGAAGGTCAGCCATTCTCCCTCGCCCAGAAACTGGTGGGAAGAGCGGCAGGCCTGCCGGGGATCCTCCCCGGACAGTACGTTGAGCCCCAGGCGCATATCGTGTTCAGCCAGGATACCACCGGGAAGATGACCCGCCAGGAGCTAGAGGAGCTGGCGTGTACCCATTTCGCCACAGTGTTTATTCAGTCCTTTTGTCACACCGCCGCGGGGCCACGAAGCAAGGACGCCTCCATGCAGACGAATCTGACGCGCTTTACCAACCGTCTGGGTGGAATCGCGCTGAGGCCCGGTGACGGCATCATCCACGTCAACGGCAACCGTCTCCTGCTCCCCTACTTCGTCGGCACCGGCGGAGACAGTCACACTCGGTATCCCATCGGCCTAAGCTTCCCGGCCGGTTCGGACCTGGTGGCTTTCGCCGGAAGCCAGGGCTACCTGCCTCTTGACATGCCCGAATCAGTGCTGGTCCGCTTCAAGGGGGAGGTGCAGCCCGGAATCACCATCCGCGACCTGGTCAACGCAATCCCTTACGCCGCCCTACAGCAGGGAAAACTCAACCTGGAAAAGGGCGACAGCAAAATCAACGTATTTGCGGACCGAATACTGGAGATCCAGGGACTTGAGCACATATCCGTGATGGATTCCTACAAATTCACCGACACCTCCGCTGAACGCTCCTCCGCTGCGTGTACCTTTGCGCACGACCCTGACAGGATAATCGAGTATGTCCGGAACAACTTGAAGTTCCTGAAAGAAAACTTCAAGAAAAGGAACCCCTCCAAACAGATCCAGGTAATAATCAACCTGATGGAGAAGTGGCTGGCGGCGCCGGAGGTTATGGAAGCCGATGAAGGCGCGCCATACGCCGACATCCTCGATGTGGATCTTAACACCATTACGGAGCCTCTTCTCGCCGCTCCCAACGATCCGGACAAGATCGTCACCCTTTCGGAGGCGGCCGGGACAGCTATCGACGAGGTATTTGTAGGATCCTGCATGACGGATATCACCGATTTCAGGGCCGTGGCCAAGATCCTGGACGGAAAACTCCTACCGCCGGCCATGCGCTTCTGGACCGTTCCACCTGACAGGGAGAGCAACACAAAGCTCGCCGACGAGGGGGTGCATCAGACCCTCCTGTCGACCGGCGCCAACGTCCACGTCCCTGGATGCTCCCTGTGCATGGGAAACCAGGCCCAGGTCGCCACCGGAGCCACGGTGGTCTCCACCAGCACCAGGAACTTCGACAACAGGATGGGAACCGGGGCTCAGGTCTTTCTCGGATCCTCCATCGTGGCCGCGATGTCCGCCCTGGAAGGAAAAATCCCGACCCTCGAGGAATACCGGGCTGTTTATAAGGAAAAGGTCGGGCCGATTGAGAAGGAGATCTCAACACCAATGGCGTTCTAGCGGTCCAGCGCATCCGCAGGTCTTGCGAGATGCCACAGATAAAAAAAAGCTCCCGAAAAGGGGGCTTTTTTATTGGTTGGTGGCGGTGCAGGGACTCGAACCCCGGACACTGCGGATATGAGCCGCATGCTCTAACCACCTGAGCTACACCGCCGGGAACGGACCTAATTACCCCTATTCACCTGAAAAGTCAACGAAACACCTCTCCACAGCGGCTCAGAAAAACACCTGCCAACAGCGCCGCCGCCACAAGATATAAAAAGCACCCCAACCCCTCAAGAAGTTTTCTTTTTGTCTGTTTATCACCTTTGACGGTCATATTATTTTTCACCCGGGCTGCCCTCAACCAATCAAGGCTTCGGCATAGGCGCCCGGATCGAAGGGTACCAGGTCATCGATACCTTCCCCCATCCCGACAAAATAGATGGGAAGCCCCAGTTCACAGGAAATGGGGATGAGAATTCCCCCTTTGGCCGAGCCGTCCATTTTGGTGATTATTATCCCGGTCACGCCTACAACCTCCATAAATGATCGGGCCTGGACGAGGGCATTCTGTCCGGTTGTCGCATCCAACACAAGGACGACCTGGTGCGGCGCCCCATCCACCACCCTGGAGGCAACCTTTGTTATTTTTTCAAGTTCCCTCATCAGCGGTTCTTTTGTATGGAGGCGCCCCGCCGTATCAACCAGAACAGTCTCCAGGGAAGCGGAGCAGGCCCTGGTTAACGCATCGTGCACCACGGAGGCCGCGTCCCCGCCTTCGGGCCCCCTATGGTACATGGCGCCGGATCTTTTTGCCCAGACCTCCAACTGTTCCGCCGCGGCCGCCCTGTAGGTGTCTCCAGCCACAAGCATGACTCCCCGCCCTTCCGTCATGAAAAACCGCGACAGTTTTCCGATGGTGGTGGTCTTCCCCGTACCGTTGACTCCCACGAAAAGGATCACTTCCGGACGTACAGCCGGATCCCGGGAACCGAAGAACCCGCGGCCGTTTTCCCCACCTTGATCGGTGACCGCCCGTACCACCCAGTTCAACAGGAACGACCGGAAGTCCCTCTCATCCCAGCTTTTTCGACTGACCAGGGCCTTCCTCATTTCGTCTATCATTCTGGTGGTATAGGCCACCCCCACATCCGCCTGGATAAGGACCTCCTCCAGGCGATCCAGATCCTCCTCGCTGACGGACGCCTTCCCACCGAAAATGGACCGCATACGACCCATGAGTGATCCACGGGTCTTCTCCAGTCCCTTTTCATACTTCGTTTTTTCGGCTTCTGTCGTCATGGGGTTTTCTTGGCGTGTAAAGGCCGGTGCAAAATCCGGCTAGATCAGCGCGGCGATCTCCTCTACCGCTTCACGGAGAACCCTCAGCCCCTGGGAGCGGATACCGGTACGATCCTGGACCAGTACGAGAAAGTTACCATCCAGGACCGGAAGCAGCGTATAGATGTTTTTGTCGGAAGTGATGGAAATTTCGCGGAGCATGTCCCCGTTGGCGGATATGTTTTCCAGCGATCTTTGAACTATCTGAAGGACAATTCCATTATGGGCTCCGGCAAGCCGGATGTCACAAAGACCGCCGGAGGTATACTGATCTATGGTTTCCCCATCCTCGGCGACGAAAACGATCCCCAACGCGCCCGAAGCCCTGGTAACAGCCTTCTCAAGGGGCCCCTTGAAAGGCATCAGGCAACGTCCACCATCTTCACGGAGACCACCTGGGAAACCCCCGGCTCCCTCATGGTAATTCCGTAAAGGACATCGGCGGCTTCCATTGTTGTCTTGTTATGTGTAATGAGGAGGACCTGGTAGGTTGCGGAAAGGTCCTTTACGATCCTGGAAAACTGCTCCAGATTCTCATAGTCGAGGGGGGCGTCAACCTCATCAAAGATACAGAATGGGCTGGGCCTGACCAGGAACATTGAGAGGATCATGATAAGGCTTATGAGGGCCTTCTCGCCACCGGACAGGAGCTGCATGTTTTTCAGCTTCTTGCCCCGTGGCTCCACCTGGATATCCACCCCCGTGTTCAATGGGTCGCTCTCGTCAAGGAGAACCATCCTCCCCGTACCACCGTCGAGTAAAACCGGGCAAAGCTTGATGAAGTTCTCATTGACCTCCCTGAAAGTTTCCAGGAACTTCTCCCTGCTCTTCCGATTGATCTTTCGGATGGCCTTTTCGAGGGAATCGATTGATTCCTCCAGATCCTCCTTCTGGGATGTCAGGAAATCGTATCTCTGGTTAAGCTCCTCGAACTCTTCCACCGCACCGGGATTCACCTCTCCCAGGGTGGAGATCTTCTGTCTCAGGCTGCCTATCCTTTCGCGGGCGATGTCCTGATCAAATTCCTGTCCCTCAAAGTCAGCCGCCGTCAGCGAAGCCAGGTCAAGGTCGTGTTCCTCCCTGACCCGCTGTATGAGGTTCTGTCTCTCCGTCCTCAATTCATGGACCTTGATGTCAATGGATGAACACTCAGCGCGGATAGCCCCCGCTTCTGATCTTGTTTCCCGGGCCTTGCCGGCCAGAAGCACAGCCTCGGATCTGGCTTCCTGTTGTTTCTCACGCATCAAAACGAGGTGTCCCTTCTTTTCCTGCAGATCGGAGGCGGACATCTCCACCGCCTCGGCACCGGCCTTCATCTCTGCACGATGGAGTAGAATGCGTTTTTTCGATTCTTCAATCTCCTCATGGATCCGTTCCAGCCTTACATCAACCTCCTGGGAACGGTCCATGGCGGTCTGGAGTACACGATGGAAGTTTTCCTTTCTCAAGGTGACCGTATTGACCTTGAGCCTCGCCTCTTCAAGCTGTTTTCTGCGTGTTTCCACGAGGGTGCCCAGCTGTTGAGACTTCCTCTCATTTGCCTCCATGGTCTTCCTGGCGGCAAGCTCTTCCTGCTCCACCTGCGATTGTCTCGCCTGTCCGGCGGCCAGGTGCTCCCTGATGCCGGCTTCCTCCTCCTCTACCATCCCACGCTCCGCCTGAAGATCCTCCAGCGCCCTGTTGAGATGATCCCGTTCCTTCCTGAGAACAACCAGGTTTCCATCCTCATCCAGACACTTCCTGTCCACGTCCCGGTGGCGTTTCTCCAGTTCCAGCAGGAGGGCATCAAGCTCCGTTATCCTGGCTCTGACGTGTTTCCTCCCGGCCCGGGCTTTATCCAGTTCCGCCTCCAGAGACTCTGAAGCCTGCCGCACCTCCCTGAGCCGTCTCCTGCGAACCAGAACGTCGCCTTCCCCTCCCTCCATGGCCCCTCCGGTTATAACACCTGTCGCCTCCACCACATCACCGTCAAGGGTCACCATGGTTGCGGAAAAACCATTCCTTTTCCATAGATTCAGGGCCTTGCCGAGATCCTCGACGACAAGGGTGTTTCCAAGAAGAAACTCTCCCACACCGTTCAGCTTGTCTGAAAAGGCCACCTTGTCGGAGAGAGGGCCGAGAACCCCGTCACCCTTCACATTTCTGAGCCCATCGTGCGGAGAATCTCCTGATCTCGGCGACATGGGAATGAAGCCTCCTCTGCCTATCGACCGTTCCTTCAGGTAATCCACCGCGGAAAGACCCCTCTCGGGCCTGTCAACTATGACGTGCTGAAGCCGTTCTCCAAGAACCGCCATGACGGCGATTTCAAACTTCTGGGGCACCTCGATATAATCGGCGACTACCCCAAGAACCCCTGAAGAATCGGACCCGGCAAACTCGGTCATCACCCCCCGTACCCCGTCGGAGAATCCCTCCATCTCATCCTCCATCGAGGCCAGGGTCTTCTGGAGTCCCCTGACTTCCGCCAGCCTTTCGGAGACGGAAGAGATTTCTTCCTCCAGGATCGACAGCTCCTCCCTGCTTTTCGACAGCGCATCCCTGTGGTTCCGGAGGTCGCCTGACAGTTTATCCCTGTCGTTCCTGGACTGTTCAACATGTGATTCGCCATGGGAGATGGAATCGCAGGCCTTCCGGAACCTTGCACCCAATTCCTCCTCCCGATGGAGAATCTCATTTTTTCTTCTTTCAATACTCTCCAGGGAACGCCTCCCCGATTCGATTTCGGATACCAGACGCAACCGTTCCGACTCGATAGTAAAAAGGTTGGATCGACTCTCATCCATGGATTCGCGGGCGGCTTTCAGTTCCGCCTCAACCTCTTCAAAAAGGGACAGGGCTTCCTTCAATTCCTCATCGTAACGGAGATACTCATCCTCGATACCCTTGAGCTCAAGCTCAAGTTGAACCCGCTCGGTACGTTCCATCTCGCATTTTTCCCGGAGCCGGGCCTCATCCCCGTTCAGCCTGATTATCCGCTCCTCAAGGGAGCTAATGGAGCTTTCACGTACGGAAATATCCCCTTCCAGCCTGGCGATCTCGGACTCGATGGAGCGAACCGTCTCATAAAAACCGGCTATCTGGTCCTCGCCTGCCGCCAGGTCCACACGGAGGGTTTCCTCCCTGGCCTCAAGACCACTGAGCGCCACCTCTTTTGCCTCGAGCATACCCGTCTTTACGGAAAGTTCCTCCTCCAAACGGCCGAGTTCACCGTCGATCCCTCCAAACTCCACGAAGCGAAGCCGCAGGACGAGACCCGCAAGTTCGTCCCTGAACCTTCGGTAGCGTCTTGCCTTGGCCGCGCTTCTTTTGAGGGAATCCAGCTGACGCTTGACCTCCCGGATAATGTCGCTGACCCGAAGGAGGTTCTGTTTCGTCCTCTCAAGCTTCCGCTCGGCCTCAATTCGCCGCATCCTGTATTTTAAAACCCCCGCAGCCTCTTCAATAAGAGCCCGCTTCTCCTCGGGTCTTGAGTTGACAAGGAGAGAAATACGCCCCTGCTCGACAATGGAGTAACCACGACTGCTTCCACCGGCATCAGCCAGGAGTTCCTTCACGTCCTTGAGGCGGCATGGAACCCCATTGATGATATAGTCGCTCTCCCCCGTCCGGTAGAGCCGCCTGGAAATGGATATTTCAGCGTAATCCTTCCACTGGCCGTTCAGGGAGCCGTCGTTATCGAAGAGGAGCGTTACCTCCGCGAGCCCCATGGGTTTGCGCCGGTCGCTCCCGTTGAATATGACGTCCTCCATCATCTGGCCCCTGAGAAGTTTCGCACTCTGCTCACCGAGGGTCCATCTGACGGCATCAACGATATTGCTTTTGCCGCACCCGTTGGGTCCGACGACGACGGTAAGTCCTCCGGGGTGAAAATCGAACACCGTCCGGTCCGGAAATGATTTAAACCCCTGTATTTCGAGACGCTTGAGCTTCATAGACACCTTCCATGACCGGACGGGGAAAACGCGAGCCACGGGCACAGCGACCTACGTTGCGACGCTATCCGCGTAACCGTCAAGTCATACTTAATGCTTTATGGGAACTTTAGCATGGAAGGAGGTTCATATCAAGATCATTTCCCGGCATTGACAAGCAGGTATTCAATCTAAACCCTCGCCAACGGATCGAAAAGCTTTCTATGCTCATCGAGAGCAAACTTGTCCGTCATTCCCGCCATGTAGTCGCATATCACCCGAACGGTACTGCCGTCTTTTTCTATCTTCCCGTAAACATGAGGGGGAAGCTGTTTGGGCTTTTCACAGTAGGCCATGAACAGGTCCTTGAGTATCCTCTGTGCCTTTTCGGCCATTCGCACAACACGGTAATGACCGTAAAGGTTTTCCCTCAGAAAGGACTTCAGTTCACTGTTCATACCATCCATCTCCGCGCTGAAAGCGGCTGCCCTCGAAGGAGCTTGGGCCAGTTCGCTACGGTTCGAAATACCCATCGATTTGAGGTTTCCGGCAATTGTGGAGATGAGATCCGTCACCTGCCAGTTAATAATCCTCCTGATAGCCTCGTTGCGCAGCATGGAGGGAGAGATCCGCGGCATTTCCTTCAGAACCTTCCGCTTGACCTCCCGCCAGATTGTGATCTCCTCCAATTGATCGGGTGTAATCAGCTTTGAGGTCAGGCCATCATCGAGATCGTGGTTGTTGTAGGCGATTTCATCGGCCAGCTCAACGATCTGGCTCTCCAGGCTCGGTTGGGTGGGTCCGAAAACCGAGCTATCCGGTCGGTCATAATCAGTGCTGTGCTTGGCGATCCCCTCCCGGACCTCCCATGATAGGTTCAGACCGGGAAACCCGGGATATCTATATTCCAGGAGGTCTACCACCCGAAGGGTTTGAAGGTTGTGTTCAAAACCTCCTTCGCCCGTCATGAGCGCGTCCATTGCTCTTTCCCCGGCATGGCCGAACGGGGTGTGCCCAAGATCGTGGGCCAGCGCGACAGCCTCGGCGAGAACCTCGTTGAGATTCAGGGCGAGGACGGCGGAACGGCTGAGTTGAGACACTTCCAGGGAATGGGTCA
The DNA here is from genome assembly GCA_013151915.1 of Deltaproteobacteria bacterium. NCBI lineage: Bacteria > Pseudomonadati > Myxococcota > Myxococcia > Deltaproteobacteria bacterium. The sequence continues at coordinate 2,844 of JAADHJ010000001.1, read as the reverse complement.
GCCGAGTCCGGAAATAATCGCCCTCGTGGTAGAAGAATACCTGGGTCTTGTACTCCATTCGCCTGAAAGCGCTGCAGTGTATTATGCGGTCTCTGTCCCGTTCGAAAGGCAGGCGGTAAGGGTGCTCTTCCTCGGGATGCCGGCGGCCCCTGGAAAGGGAGTTGAGCGCCGCATAGGGCGCCAGGTCCGCCGCTTCTTTTTTCTCTCTATCCACACGCAGCATCGCTTGTCCTCATGGTTGTGATCAGCAGATCCATAATGAGATGGGGTCACAAGATTATCACGGATCTTACGGGTCTGAAAAGACTTTCGCAGAAAAGGTCGGATCCATGTCTCACGCAAAGCCGCAAATGGTGAGAATTTGGAACCACGAGGTTGTCATTAATGAAAGAAAAGAGTTAACTTATCGGAATTACGCAATTCTTCGCGAGCTTTGCGTCTTTAGTGAGTCAGCCTGCATTATCTGACGAGCGAGCGTGAGAGAATGAGTTAAAAGGGAGGGAAATAATGATTAAAGTGAGCGATTCCATGGGAGATATGATGGTTCCGGAAGATGCCTACTACGGCGCCTCCACCCAAAGGGCTATCCTCAACTTCCCTGTCTCTGACACCACGATGCCGGACAGGGTCCTTCATGCCTTGGCCCTGATAAAACAAGCGGCGGCCCGGGTCAATGAAGAGTTGGAGCTCCTGACCGGCGAGGTCGCCTCGGCCATAGACGATGCCGCTACAGAGGTTATGGAGGGAAAATTCCAGGGCCAGTTCCCCCTTGACGTCTACCAGACCGGGTCGGGCACCTCCACGAATATGAACATGAACGAGGTCATCTCGGCCAGAGCCAACGAAATCATGGGGTCCCAACGCCAGGGGAAAACCCCCGTGCACCCCAATGACCACGTCAACCTCGGCCAGTCCAGCAATGACATTATACCCTCCTCGATTCACATCGCGGCGAGGGTGTACGCTGGAAAATCCCTTCTTCCGGCAATGGAGACGCTCAAGGGTTCTCTATCCGACAGGTCGAAGGAATTCTCCGAAGTGGTCAAAGTCGGCAGAACGCACATGCAGGACGCGGTTCCCATTACCATGGGACAGGAATTCTCCGGCTACGCCTCCCAGGTCGAACACGCCATGGAGGCCATCATGAATACCTTTAAACACCTGGAGGAAATACCACTTGGCGGGACGGCAGTAGGCACCGGCCTCAACAGTCACCCGCGTTTCGCCGATATGGTCGTATCACGGATCGCGTCGCAAACGAAAATTCCATTTGCCATAGCCCGGAATCGGTTCGCAGCGATGGGCGGCAAAGATGCGCTGGTTTTCCTTCACAAGGCCCTGGCGGCCTACGCCTCATCCCTTTACAAGATCGCGTCCGATATCCGGTTCCTGGCCTGCGGCCCTCGTTGCGGCATCGGGGAGATAACTATCCCCGCCCTCCAGCCGGGGTCCTCCATAATGCCGGGCAAGGTCAATCCGGTCATACCGGAATCGGCCCTGCAGGCCGCCACGAGGGTCATGGGGAACGATGTGACCGTAACCCTGGCCAATGCGTCGGGGAACCTTGAACTTAATGTCATGATGCCCCTTCTGGCGCATGTGATGATGGAGTCCCTCACCCTTCTCACCAACACCGCCCTGCTGCTGGCGAAAAGGTGCGTGGACGGTATTTCAGCCAACATTGAACGGTGCGAGGAACTTGTGGAGCAGAGCCTGGCCCTGGTTACTCCTCTGGCGCAGGTCATTGGGTACGATGAGGCATCACGCCTCGCAAAGGAGGCTGGTCTGACCGGGAAGACCGTTCGACAGCTTGTGAGAGAAAAGGGCATCCTCACCGAAGCCGAGATAAAAAAGGCGCTGGACCCCGCCGGGATGGTCGGTAACTGACCCACAAAACCCTTTTTCCAGCCCTTTTTTCGGGGTATGATCCGGGATGTTAGGAAGGAGGAGGGAATGATTGAGGAACTTGTTCGATCCAACCGCAGCTACCGGCGCTTTCACCAGGACCACAGGATATCTGAAGAAACCTTGAAGTGGTTCATCGGCCTGGCAAGGCTGACTCCGTCCAGCGCCAACAGGCAGCCCATTCGGTACATCCTGTCCCGGGACCCCGAGAAAAATGCCCGCATCTTTCCCCATCTTGCCTGGGCCGGATATCTTACGGACTGGAGCGGCCCCTCCGAGGGAGAACGCCCCTCCGCATACATCGTTCTCCTGGGTGATTCGAGGATAACCAGCTCTTTCGCCTGCGACTATGGAATTATTGCCCAGACCATTCTCCTCGGAGCCGTGGAAAAGGAGCTTGGCGGATGCATGATCAGTTCCATTAAAAGGGATTCCCTCCGGGCCGCCCTGAAAATCCCGGAACATTACGGGATTCTCCTCGCGATAGCCATCGGAAAACCGAGGGAAGAAATATCCATCGACCCCTTAGGCGAGGATGGAAGCATCAGGTACTGGAGGGACGAAAAAGGGGTCCACCATGTCCCGAAACGAAGCCTGGATGAACTAATCCTGGACATTTAGGTGTCCCGCGACTGCCGGGCCCGAATCGACGAAATACAAATCAGGGAAGGAGCGACCTGTTAATTCTATTAACAATCAGCCCTTCAGTGGGCTTCACGTTCCTGGAAGCAGGGTCTAAGATCTGGGACACTTCGACACCTCGATACTCCTATAAAAAGCCACCTCCTTTCTTTTCCCCTCCCTTAAAGGCCAACCCCCCACCCCTGTCTCTGACACCTTTTTTCTCCCACGGAGCAGTTGGCACGAATTGTGATAGTACCCGTGTATGGGAAGACCGCTTCGTATACTCCAGACTGAATATCCTTACCACCTGACCTG